>JBAVTM010000211.1:0-4018 GCA_049696195.1 Desulfuromonadaceae bacterium
CCCGAAGCGTTAGCGCTATCGAACAGCCAGGCCAGATAGGCGATCCGCGCGGGAGGGGACATCCGGATGTAATTCTCGTTGTTCAGCCAGAAGATCTTCAGCAGCCGGTCGAGTTTTCTCAGGTCAAATGCGGGGAATGAAGTGCGCAGTTCCGCCCGCACCTTTCGGGTCAGCGACGCCGGGATATCAACCTCCCGCGCGAGATCAATTTCATTATTCTGGCGGCGATCGAACTCAAAACGCTGAATTTCAAGCTCACTATCAAGGCCCGGCATATCGGCATTGGAGTGGGAAAACATGGCATAGGAAATCTCTCGCTCCCCAACCCGGCGCAACGCCGCATAGAGAGAGCCGGGGCGATTGACACAGGCGATCACCAGCCGCTTTTCCTGATCGGTCAGGATCAAGTGCCTGTTCTGCCGTAAGCGCCCCATCTCCCTGGACAGCAGCGTCAGGGCCTCCTCTTCGTCTGCCATGACCTGGAAAAAATAGAGGCTCATATGCTGCTGGAGCCAGGCGGCGTTTTCTTCAGCGGCGATCCTGGACGCGTGAGCACTGCGACGGACGAGCGTAGGCAGGTACATGAAATTCTCCCGAACGATAGGTAGTTGCCCCCAGTATAGCGCGGTATTTGCTTTCAGCAAAGTTTTACTGTCGATAAAATCGGCCAAAGCTTTTCTTGACCGTATACAGTTGAATTGCTATAGTCGCGCCGCTTATTTTATTCCACCTGTAAACAGGGACGGCGCAGTGCCCCAGACTCTTTGCACGATCCAGACGAATAGTAACGGTATAGCAGTTCTGACTATTTCCGGTAGCCGGGGCGCCTCAGCCAGGGAGCTCCTGGAATCACTGCGACGCCAGACGGTGTCTCTTGCCGGCAATGCCGACATAAAGGGAGTCCTGCTGACAGGCCCGGAGAACCGGTTCTGTTGCTGCCGGATCGAAGGCAGTGAGTCCGCCCACGATGCGGCGGCATTGTCCGGCTTCGGCCAGCAGGTCATGTTCAGTCTGGAGAAAATCGGCAAACCCTGCATCACGGCTATCGAGGGAGAGTGCTCGGGATTGGGGCTGGAAGTTGCCCTGGCCTCCGATTTTATCGTGGCATCACGTGCGGCCAGCTTCGGTTTTCCGGGAATCGCCGCCGGATTAATCCCCTTCTGCGGCGGGACTCAGCGCCTTGCCCGCCTGGTAGGCAAATCAAAGGCAAAAGAGATGCTCTATAGCGGCGACCTGATTGACGCTGAAGAGGCCCACCGGATCGGCCTGATAAACCGTCTCCACCCGGAGGGAGAAGCTGTGACGCAGGCAGTGGAGCTGCTTGCACACATCTGCACCCGCAGTCCACACGCCGTCCGCATCGGCGGCGAGATTGTCAACGCCGGGTACGATATCGACCTGCAGACCGCCTGCATGCTGGAGCGGGATGCATTCGCTCTCTGCTTTTCCAGCTTCGACCAGCGCGAAGGGATGCAGGCCTTTCTGGACAAGCGTCCGCCGCAATTTAAAGGGGAATAATCATGCCGTTGGAACATGGCTGCGTTCAGGTCTATACCGGCAACGGCAAGGGAAAAACAACGGCAGCGCTCGGGCTTGCGTTGCGTGCGGTCGGACGTGGCCTCAAGGTCTGCGTATTTCAGTTCATCAAGGGGGGTGGCCGCTACGGCGAACATCTTGCCGCTGAAAAGCTGGCGCCACTGCTGACAATAATCCAGACCGGCAGGCCGGGATGGGTCAACACCAAAGACATCAGCGAAGACCGGCGCGTCGCACAGGAAGCGCTTACCCGTGCTGAAGAGCTGTTGATCTCCGCAGAATTCGACCTCTTTATCTGCGACGAAATAAACGGCGCCGTCGGCTTCGGCCTGATCGACGTTGAACAGGTACTGGAGCTGATCAGCCGCAAGCCGGAAAAAACGGAACTGGTGCTGACCGGGCGCAACGTTCACCAGCGGGTGATCGATGCGGCCGACCTCGTAACCGAAATGCGTGAAATCAAACATTACTATAAGGCGGGAGTGCCTGCCAGAACCGGCATAGAGATGTAGGGAACGAATCCGGAAAAAGTCCATCTGGTTCGTTGCGCTCATGTTCGTCGCTGCGACGTACCGCAAGGGTACGCCTCACTCCTCACATTTCTCGCGCCTGCCATTTGGAGCTTTTTGCGAATTCGATAATAAATCAGGAATAGTTCAACCACTGACATACGGGAGGAAATTTACCATGGCTGAAAGAACATTACGCGTGCTTGTCGGAAAACCGGGGCTTGATGGCCACGATCGAGGTGCCAAAATAATTGCCCGCGCCTTTCGCGATGCCGGTTTCGAGGTCATCTACACCGGCCTGCACCAGACCCCCGAGCAGATTGTCTCGGCCGCCATACAGGAGGACGTTGACTGCGTCGGATTATCGATTCTGTCCGGCGCCCACAACACCCTGCTCCCAAAGGTGACGCAGCTCTTCAAGGAAAAAGGGGCCGGCGACATCAAGGTTTTCGGAGGCGGCGTCATACCTGAAGACGATATTCCCGGGCTGAAGGCCGCCGGTATCTGCGAGGTATTCACCCCCGGCACTTCGACGGAAGATATCGTTTCCTGGGTAAAGAACAACGTCCACCCCCGGGCCTGATGCCCTACAAGAAACTCCGCATAGAGGTCAAGGACCGGGTCGGGTATATCCTGCTCGATGCCGGTTCGCGCTTCAACAAACTCTCCATCACCACCATCCGTGAACTGAAACGCGCCTTCGCACAGGTTGTGGAGGACGCATCGGCGAACGCGGTCGTTCTCAGCGGTTATCCGGGAGAATCCTTTGCCGTCGGAGCCGACATCGGCCAGATGGTTCATTTCTCTCCTGGCGACGCCTTCCACTTTGCCGAACTTGGCCAATCCCTGTTCGACCAGATCGAGTCCTGTCCAAAACCGGTCATCGGCGCCCTGAACGGCATAACCATGGGCGGGGGGTGCGATCTGGCCATGTCCTGCGACATCCGCATTGCCTCGGAAGGTTTGCGGATCGGCCATTCCGGGGCAAAGCTCGGCATCATCACCGGCTTCTGTGGAACCCACAAGTTGCCCCGCATCGTCGGCAAGAACTATGCCCGCGAAATTTTCATGACCTCGGAGATATATGGCGCTGCAGAGGCGCTGCAGATGGGGCTGGTTGACCGGGTATATTGCGAGACCGAATTCTGGCGGGAGGTCTCCGCATTTGCCGAGCGGATTGCCAGTCACCCGCTGCACGCACTCTCCGCTGCAAAGCGGCTGGTCAACGCTTCCGAAGATACCGACCTGCGCACCGGCTGCCTGCTGGAACGTGAGACGGCTACCCACATAAACTCCCCCCAAATTTCAAACAATTTAGTTTGATCGCAATAGCTCGATTATTCATTTAATTAAAAAAACATCCGTCCTGTTGACAACAGCCAACAATTCAGTAGTATGCAACTGTGATATTTGTTACCCGCTGCGGAGGTAAATGATGAGACAACACGGCACCAGGTGGATTACACGGCTGGTTACGGCGTCCTTGATGGGGGGGGCGCTGCTCTGTACACCAAGGACCGGAGCGGCCGAACAGGTGCCGATGGGCATGACCGCCACATCTGACGACGACCTGCTCATCTTCTGGGAGGAGAAGGAGCTGTACGTCCAGACCGCCACCCGCAGCGAAAAGCCGATCAACCAGGTGGCCGAGAACATGACCGTCATCACCGCCAAGGAAATCGAGGCGATGAACGCCAACAGCGTGGCCGAAGTGCTCGCCCGGGTACCGGGGCTCTTTGTGGACTTTACAACAAATGAATATGTCTCGGGAACCCAACTCCATATCCAGGGGTCGGAGTCCCGCCATGTGACCGTGCTGCTGGACGGCATGCCGGTCAACTTCATCTCCGCCGGCCAAGCCGAGACCAGCTTCATCCCGCTCAGAATCGTCGAGCGGATCGAAATAATCAAGGGAGCAGCCTCGTCGGCCTGGGGTTCGGCCCTGGGGGGCGTGGTCAACATCATCACCCGCA
>JBAVTM010000212.1:0-6503 GCA_049696195.1 Desulfuromonadaceae bacterium
GTATCAAAAGCAATGAAAAAAGCACTGATCACCGGCATCACCGGCCAGGATGGCTCCTACCTTGCGGAGCTGCTCCTCTCCAAAGGGTATGAAGTCCACGGCATGGTGCGCCGCTCCTCCTCCTTCAACACCGGCCGCATCGATCACCTGTACCGCGACCCGCACGAAAAAGATGTGCGCATGTTTCTCCATTACGGCGACCTGAACGACGCCAGCTCCATCAACATGCTGCTGCGCAACATACAGCCGGAGGAGATCTACAACCTCGGCGCCCAGAGCCATGTCCGCGTCTCCTTCGACGTTCCGGAATACACCGGAGAAGTTGACGGACTCGGCACCGTGCGCATCCTTGAAGGGATCCGCGAAACCGGCCTTAACACCAGATTCTATCAGGCTTCATCGTCCGAACTGTACGGCAAGGTGGTTGAAACCCCCCAGAAGGAGACCACTCCCTTCTATCCCCGCTCTCCCTACGCCTGCGCCAAGGCATACGCCTTCTACATCACCCAGAACTACCGCGAGAGCTACGGCATGCACGCCTCCAACGGCATCCTCTTCAACCACGAATCGCCCCGGCGCGGCGAGACCTTCGTCACCCGCAAGATCACCCGCGCCGCCGCCCGCATCAGACTGGGGGTGCAGGAGTGCCTCTATCTCGGCAATATCGATGCGAAAAGAGACTGGGGCTTTGCCGGCGATTATGTCGAAGCGATGTGGAGGATGCTGCAGCAGGACCAGGCTGAAGATTACGTCATCGCCACCGGCAAGACCTACATGGTACGCACCTTTGCCGAAAAGGTATTCGAACGCCTCGGCATGCCGCTGGAGTGGCAGGGGAGCGGTGTGGACGAAAAGGGTATCGATACCAGAAGCGGCAAGGAAGTGATCAGGATCGACCCGAAATATTTCCGCCCGGCGGAAGTTGACCTGCTGCTGGGTGACCCGACCAAGGCGAAGAAGCAGCTGGGATGGGAACTCAAGACCAGTTTTGAGGAGTTGGTGAATATGATGACCGATGCCGATCTGAAATTGGCTGAGAGGGAGATGCGGGCAGATGGCTAAAACTGCCCTGATATGCGGGATCTCCGGGCAGGACGGATCCTACCTTGCAAAACTCCTGCTCGATAAAGGCTACCATGTCCATGGGACGGCGCGCGACGCCCAGGTAGCAACATTTTACAACCTTCAGCTGTTAGGCATCAAGGACAGGTTAACATTTCACTCCATGGCGCCAAACGACTTCAGAAGTGTCCTGCAGGTGCTCGCAAAAGTTGTACCGGACGAAATTTATAATCTGGCCGGCCAGAGTTCAGTTGGACTTTCCTTCGACCAGCCGGTTGAAACTCTTGAGAGCATCAGCGTCGGAACACTGAACCTGCTGGAGGCAATGCGTTTCATCGGCAGTCCCATGAAACTGTACAGTGCCGGCTCCAGTGAATGTTTTGGCAACACCGGCGGAGAACCGGCTGATGAAGACACCCCCTTCCGCCCCCGCAGTCCGTATGCGGTGGCCAAAGCGACCGCATACTGGGAAGTCGCCAACTACCGCGAGGCATACAATCTCTTTGCATGCACCGGTATACTGTTCAATCACGAATCCCCGCTGCGGCCTGAACGCTTTGTCACGCAGAAGATTATTCAGTCGGCCTGCCGCATTGCTGCCGGCAGCCAGGAAAAACTCCACCTTGGCAACATATCAATCTCACGAGACTGGGGATGGGCCCCGGAATATGTGGAGGCGATGTGGCTTATGCTTCAGCAGGAAACGGCCGATGACTTCGTCATCGCAACTGCCGAGACCAACACGCTCGGAAGTTTTGTTGAAGAAGCCTTCTTAACACTGGGACTCAACTGGCAAGAACATGTCATCAATGACCAGTCACTGCTAAGACCTTCAGAGATAATGGTGAGCCGGGGGAATGCCGGCAAGGCAGCAGAATTGCTTGGATGGAGAGCAAAATACCGCATGCGTGATGTCGTGCAAATGATGACAAAAGATCGTACACGCTGAATAATCTCCAGAATTATTACGATAGTAAATGGATAACAATGTGAATGTTGGTATAAGTTTGGTTGATTTTACACCGGGACGTATGGGCGGGGTCGAGACCTACGTCCGCAACCTGGTTTCATGGCTTGCGCTCAATGACCACGACAACAGGTACACGTTGATCTGCACCGATCATAACGTTGGATACTTTGATGCCATTATCGATCGCGTCGAGACGTTGGTATTCGAAAATGACAAAAACTCTCCGCACAGACTCATGCGCAGCTTTGCCAGAAAAGTATTCCGGATAGACACGATCCAGATCGGCATTGACCGGCTTGGTCTTGATCTCCTGCATAACCCGTTCACCTATGCCCGGGAAAGCAAATCCAGCACCCCTCTGATCATCACGTTTCACGACCTCCAGCACCACTACTACCCGGAGTTTTTCAAGGCCAGGGAAGTACAGAGCAGGAACAGTAATTATCGCAGGGCAGCTCTCGCTGCTGACAGCATTATTGCCGATTCTGATCATACAAAACAGACTCTTCTGGCTAATTATAACGTCCCTGGCGACCATGTGCATGTGGTGCCGCTTGGGGTGGACAGTGAGTATAAAATAATTGATGACCTTGAGTTCCTGGGTCGGGAAAGAGATCTTCTGGGGTTGACCAGACCATTTCTGTATTATCCGGCCGCAACATGGCTGCATAAAAATCATGTAAATCTGTTGGCCGCAGTAGATATACTCAAAAACAGCTACCGTTTTGATGGTGACCTTGTTCTAACCGGTGTCGCGACTTCGGCCAGAGACAGCTTATTGAAGAAAATTGAGGAGCTTGGACTTCAGGATACCGTTCATGTCCTTGGTTATCTTCCCTACGACAAACTTCCAACAATTTACAACCTGGCCCGGCTGATGGTGTTTCCTTCCCTGTTTGAGGGATTCGGCATGCCTGTACTTGAGGCCATGGCATGCGGGTGTCCGGTCGTCTGTTCGAATGTCACTTCAATTCCAGAGGTCGGAGGCACTGCTGTCCATTATTTTGATCCTACGTCTCCGGAACAGATAGCGGACGCCATAATGAAACTCTGGAATGATGACAAGGCACTACTTGATTTAAGAGCAAAGGGGATCGAGAGAGCAAGGCTTTTCAGCTGGGAAAAGACATCCCGTGAAACGCTTCAAGTCTATCATCAAACCATCGACAGGTTGAAACGGTCATGAGCGCCCCCGATGTCTCCATAATTACAGTCGTGAGGAATGATGCCGTTCACTTGCAGCAAACAATAGCAAGTGTTTCACAACATAAGGGCTCACACACTGAATTCATCGTTATTGACGGCGCGTCAAGCGACGATACGTGTGATGTCATCAGATCCAACGCCCGTTTAATCGATCGGACCATCAGTGAACCTGATCGTGGCATCTATGATGCTATGAACAAAGGGATTACACTAGCCCGCGGCAGGTATCTGCTGTTTCTGAACGCCGGAGACGAACTGCTGACCGATATCGAGATGATCGTCACCGCCCAGCCGGACTCCCCCGTTCTTATTTACGGCCGCGCAAACATGGTAGCCCCAAACGGCACCGTCAGGTACATCCAGGGAAAGCGGCTAAAGCATGTTCGTCGTTTTCTGAAAGGAATGCCGCTCTGCCATCAGGCCATTCTGTATAGACGAGATGCGATGCTGCACTATGATCTTCGCTTTAAAGTTATCAGTGACCGGGTCTTGACGTACCGGATCGTCAGTAATCATGGTCTGGCCAATACAAGGTTTATTGATTGTATATTTGTAAACTATTATGATGGCGGGTTCAGCGGAAGTTATCCTTTCAAACTTCTGCGAGAAGAAGAAGATCTTTTTTTCAAAAGTGTCGGTAAATCCTATTACATCATAATCAAGAATATTAATGCTTTGTTTAAATACAAAATCAAATTGCCTTTTCTGAAGGCAATCGGACAATGCGTCCGATAACATTTGAACTTTTGCGGGGCCGGCATATTGAAACAGGCGAGATCATACAGGCTGTTCCTTATACGATTCATATCGTTATTAGCAGTCTCACAATTGTTGATGGCATTTTTCAGCTACCTTGTAGACCCTCTATGGTGTTATCCCCACTCCAACAGGCTCAACCTTAAACAGGAGCCAATTGATGACCGCCAGCTCAAGACCAACTATCTGACGTTCGGAGATAGAGCCTATGACACCCTGATAATTGGCAACAGCCGCGTGGAAATGATGGACCAGAACGATTTTGGCAAAAATGCTTTTAATTATGCTACAGGAGGCATGGCGCCGAAGGAGTATGGGGAATATATCTCGTACGCTGCAAAGGCGAATGGCAGACCGTTCGCCAGAATAATCATGGGTATGAGTTTTGTCCATAGTAACGAGAAGCTCGGTTACATTACCGGCAATCCTCCCTCACATTATTTCGATACATCCAACAAACCTTTCTACAGGTATGTAAGCCTTTTCGGAGCCGATGTTTTCAGGCATGCATGGTCAAACGCCAAGAATTCACGCGAGAGAAAGACTACTATGTATTTTGACCGGGGCAACGTGTTTCGGGTTCAGAGGGAGAATTTGAATTATGACAAGCTTATGCCCCCTCGACTCAAGGAAGCCCGCGACTCGTACCGTGATTACAAATACCTGGCTGAACTGAAGCAGATCCTGCGAGATATCAGGAAAGCCAATCCGGACAGCAGGATGAACATATTTACTCCCCCCGTCGCAAAACCTCTTTTTTGCGCCATGGTTGAGGAGGGGAAGCTCGATGATTATGAACGTTGGCTTCGCGATTTAGTTGAGGTGAGTGGTGAGGTTCATCATTTTGAATACCTCAACTCAGTGACAAGAGACAGCAAGAAATACTTTTTCGATGGTTCACACTATTATCCTGAAGTTGGTAAGGTTATGGCGCATTTAGTTATAGGAAACCCTGATGTCGAGAGACCGTCGGATTTTGGAATGGTTATCAATAGGAGCAATATTGATGCACAACTTGAAATTATACGCAAAAGTGTGACAGCGTGCACGTCAGTACAGTGAATGTAAACTAAAAAAGGAAGACTTGTGAAAAGCATCAGTATGGGAGGTCGAAAAAGACAATATAGAAAGTTTTTGCTTTGGATACTGCTGTTACAGGGGGCATTAGTTGCTACGATGGTGCTTTTAAATTACGTCATCGACCCCATGTGGTGTTTTCAGCACGCTAACAGATATAACTGCAGGCAAGATGATATCGATGACCGCCAGCAAAAGACCAACTATCTGACATTCGGCGGCAAGAAGTACGACACGCTTATCATCGGAAACAGTCGAGTCAAGATGATGAATCAGTTTGTTTTTGGTCCACATGCCTACAACTATGCTGTCAACGGGATGACGCCGAGAGAATATGACGCCTATATCAACTATGCGAAGAGAATCAACGACAAGGATTTTGATCGAATTGTAATTGGCTTAAGCTTCGGGATGAGCAACCGCCATTTTAAATATCCGAGCGGACACGAACCGGCATTTTATTTCGACAATGCAAACCGTTTCGGGTACCGGTGGCTACTGCTTATGGAAGGCGACCTTTTGCGGCGTTCCTTGTCAAACTTGATACATGCTTTTTTTGATAATGCCACCGTTTATTATGACCGTAATACCGTGGAGCATGTCAATAAGAGTCGCGTCCACATCGATAAAAGTATGGCTGCCCACCTAGCGGACGCGCACGAAACGTACCGTAGTAATTACGCATATCTGGGAGAACTGAGTTCCGTTCTGGAGACAATCAGAAAGAACAATCCCACGAGCAGGATAACGGTTTTCACCACACCGGTTTCAGAACCTCTATACGATGCCATGGTTGCCGAGGGACGCTACGAAGACTATAAAAGATTGCTCAGGGATGCTGTTCATGTCTTTGGCGAGGTCTACCATTTCGAATACCTCAACACAGTCACCAGGGATTACCGGCGCTATTTTATCGATGCACATCACTATGATCCAGAAACCGGAGTCCTGATGATCAACCGCATGAAGGGATCGATTTCGGCGCTTCCCGCTGATTTCGGCATGGTCCTGAATCGATCGAATATCGATGAAAAGCTGCGCCAGATCGAAGAGCAACACCTTGCGCTTCGATAAAGTAGATGCTGCTGGCATGCTGTTGCTGCGGATTTAGTTTTTACCAGATGTGCAAAAACTCCACACAATTGGAACTGGCCTGAAACCATCCTCCTGGAAGTATTTGGCATTTATTGCAGCAATCGGTTTTATGTTCAGGTAAGCAGGAACAAAGCGAGTGAATTCCTATACCTCCTGTTCTAAGCGACTGGCTTGTCAAGCGTTACCAGTCACATGTTGATAAACACCTCAAAGAGTGGTAGGTGTTGAGTGCGAGGGCCAGCGAATCACATTCGCATGATGGGAGATCCTGATGTCGCGTTGGCATGGAGATCAATAAGAGCAATATTGATGCACAAATAGAGATTCTACTCAAAAG
>JBAVTM010000213.1:0-4616 GCA_049696195.1 Desulfuromonadaceae bacterium
GCCGACTTTCTTGACCTGGCCGATATAGTTGGGGAGCAGCATCTGGTGGTCCTCCGCACGGATCTTCGCCGGTCCGAAGACGGTATCGACCGTCGCACCTGAAAGAGCCTTGACAACGGCTTCAGGCTTCACGCTGCCGGCAGCCTTCACCCCGGAGAAGATGGCCTGTACCCCGTTGTATGCCTGGCCTTCGTTCTCCGTCGGTTCACGTTTGAATTCCTTTTTCCAAGCCGCTACAAACTTTTTATTGCGCTCTGTCTGGATCGAGGCGCTGTAACCGATATTTCCCCAGACCCCTTCGCTGGCGGCGCCGGTGGCATTGATGACGAAGTTGAAGATGTAGGCGTGCCCGACAATCCGCATCTTGTTTTTCAATCCGAACTCTTCGGCCTGCTTGGCAAAGGCGATGATGTCTCTACCAACAAGGGCGACCCAGACCGCTTCGGATCCCGAGGCATTCAACTGCGATATATAGGGGGCAAAATCCTTGTTGCCCATGGGGGCATACAGTTCAAGCTTGATCTCTTTACCCATCTTGGCGGCGGCTTTTTTCAAATAATCAGCGGAATCACGCCCCCATGCGTAGTCCGCCGCAAGAATGGAGATTTTCTTCTCCTTGACGCCCTTGAGCCAGCCGGTCATCATGGCAAGGTCCATCGCATCGCCGGGATTTATCCGGAACATCCTCGGCTTGCACGACTCCCCCGTCAGCTTGTCAGACTTGCTGAGGATGACAAAGTATGCAGCATCCCAACGGTCGAGGTTTTGCGAAACAGTCAGTGACATGGAGGATGCGATCGGCCCGATCAGTAGGTTATGTCCCGCACGGGCAAGTTTTTCAGCGCCGCGCCGCGCACCCTCCGGTGTGCTCTCGTCGTCGGCCAACTGCACTTCAACCTTGCGGCCGTCTACCCCCCCGCCCCGGTTCGCTTCCTTCACGGCAAACTGAATGGCCAGCTGGACCTCCTCACCCTGTGGCGCGAACGTACCCGACACCGAGGTTACCAAGCCGATTTTTACCGGCTCCTTAGTTGCCGCGAAAGCCGACCCACACCATGTCAACACTAGAACTGCGAGCATTAAAGCCATAATCCTGGATTTTTTCGTGAACATACTTCCTCCTCCTTATGTGTGTACCGTTTGACATCCTTCCCCGTTGATCCCAAAGCAGGTTATGCCCGGGAAGCCTCTACATAAGCCTTGCCTGGAATACGCAGCCACGTTCCAGACACAAGCTTTTCCGTTACACCATGATGTGGCGTTGCAGTTCCTGAACGTTGAGTCCTTCCATTGATCCGTTTTCCACCACAACGCCCTTGGACAACACGTGATACTCCTTCGCCACCCTGGCAATGAGTGACAGGTTCTGTTCAATGAGAAGCACTGCTGTGCCGTCCTGGATGACTCTATTGAATATATCCGCCAGCTGATCGACGATAACAGGGGCAAGCCCCTCACTCGGTTCGTCAAGAATCAGCAGCGACGGATTAGCCATGAGGGCCCTTCCAACGGCCAGCATCTGCTGCTGCCCCCCCGAGAGAGCTGTTCCAGGAGTTTGCGCCCGTTCCATGAGAATCGGGAACAATTTGTATACTTCGTTAAGGTTCCACTGACCCTTTCGACCAACGGCCGATCCGAGCAGGAGGTTCTCTTCAATGGTCAAATTGGGAATAATCATGCGTCCTTGAGGCACGACTGAAATCCCGAGACGGGCAGCGGTATAATGATGAAGTCGCCCCTGCTTCTCGCCGGACAGCCATACTTCCCCTTGACGGACGGAGGCAATACCGAGAATGGAATTAACGACCGTGGTCTTCCCGACTCCGTTGCGCCCGACAAGTGCGACACTGCCGCCTCTCTCCACCGTCAGATTAACCCCATGGAGAACCTTGGCCTCGCCATAGTGCGCATGAATTCCTTCCAGTTTAAGTAAATGGCTCATGCTGCACTCCCAAGGTATGCCGCTCTGACGTGAGGGTCAGTCCGGACAATTTCCGGTTTGTCTTCGGCAATTAACTTTCCGCTCTCAAGGACGGTGACAACGTCTGAAATGCCGAAAACTATTTCCATGTCATGCTCTACCAACAGCAGTGAAACACCCAGATTACGGGTCAGATTCTGCAAATGTTTTGCAAGACGTCTGGATTCTTCCACGGAAAGGCCCGCCATGGGTTCGTCCAGAAGCAACACCGAGGGTTTTCCGAGGAAAGCAAGTGAGAGGTCAAGGCGACGCTGATCTCCGTAGCCTATTTCGCTGCTGATTCTGTCATGGAGCTTTTCCAGTCCAAACTCGTTAAGCACTTCATCCACATCGCACCCCGGGATTCTCGATGCAGCCAGCTCAATCTGGTCCCGAACCCGCATCGCCGGAAAAATGCTGGTGCGCTGAAAAGAGCGGGACAGCCCGACCCGACGTCTCTGCACCACATTCAATGTAGAGATATCATGGCCATCAAGCAGCACTTTCCCGGTTGACGCCCGGCGGCCTGAAATGGCGTCGATGACGGTAGATTTACCCGCACCGTTGGGCCCGATGAGCCCCCGGATTTCACCCTGTTTCAGCTTGAGAGACAGCCCGTTAACCGCGATTACGCCGCCGTAGCGTACCGACAGGTTTTCCACCTGCAACGCATACTTCTCTTTCATATTATTCTCCCCCTCTCAGTGCTTTGAGCTTCTTAGCACCACGTGACAGGCCGCCGGAGATTCCTTCTGGCCAGAACACCATCACAGCGATCAAACAGACTCCGATTATCGACATCCAGTGAGTCGTCACTTCGCTCAGCACGTCTTTAAGCAGGAAAAAGACAACCGCGCCGATTACGGTCCCTGACAGCAGGGAAGTGCCGCCAAGGAGCGCCGATACCAGAAACGAACCGGACAGGCTCCAGTGCAGGCTGTCCGGAGAGACAAACGCACTGTAGAGGCTTGACAAGGTCCCGGCTATTGCGCAGATCATTGCGGAAATTGTGTAAATGGCGGCCCGCGGCACCAGGGTGGTAAAGCCGATGAATCGGGTCCGTTCCTCGTTTTCCCGAATAGCCACCGTCAGCGTCCCAAAGCGGGACCTAAGCAGCAGCGTCAGGAGAAACATCACAAATACAAGCGTCAGCCAGCAGATGACAAACATGCTGCCGGGTTTTCCGAACAGAACCGAGGGGAGCCCGAAGATCTTTTCCGACTGCTCCACCACAAGTCCGTCCACACCACCGGTAAAGCCGCGCGCCTTGGCCATTAAAATATAAAAGACCTGTCCGATAGCCAGCGTGATCATGGCGAAGGCAATTCCGGGAGTACGGACTATTATCAGCCCCACGCCGAATGCGAACAGTCCGGTCAAGCCGATGACGATGAGGATCGCCGGACCGGTGGATACCCCGAAGTACCTGGAGCAGAGCACGATTCCATAACCGCTGAATCCGTAAAAAGCCGCGTTGCCAAATGAAACGTGGCCGTTCTGCCGCAACAGAAAACCGACGCCGAGCGTCCCGATGGCGTAGATAACCGCCTGGGTCATCAGCGACAAGACCGTAGCCGAGGTGATCAAAAGTGGCAGACATAGGCCAACCGCTCCCGCCACCGCGACTAAAACAAGCATTTTTATTATCTTCATATCTGGTTTCATACGCGACTCCCTGCAATACCGGAGGGTTTTCCTATCAAAACAGCCAGCATCAGGCAGAAGGGCAGCAAGGCGGCATACTCGGGGAGATAGACCGAACCCATGGTCTGAATCTGTCCGACGATCATGGCCGCAATGAAGGCGCCTCCAAAGCTGCCCAGCCCGCCAATGACCACGACCACGAACGAATCGATGAGAATATCACTTCCCATGGTCGGCGAAAGCGACAGAAACGGGGCCGCTATTACGCCTGCAACTCCAGCCAGGGCGGCTCCGAGAGCCACGACTCCACCGCTGATACGGTCGGTATTAACACCCTGCATTGCGGTAGTCACCGGGTCGGTGCTTGCCGCCCGGATAAAAAGGCCCATACGACTGAACCGTAGCCACAGCAGCAACCCCCCTGTGATCAACACACCGGCAATGATGATGCTCAGTCGATAGAACGGAAACGAGGTGCCCAACAGGTCGACTGAGCCCTGCAATATCGCGGGCGCGTCCATTGTATAATTTGTCTTGCCCCAAAAACTTTGGACAACGTCCTCTAAAATCAGCAGCAATCCATAGGTAACAATGACCGTTGTCAGCGGATCGCGATCCTGTAAATATCTGAAACCATAGCGATCAAGCAAAAAGCCGCCCACCGCCAGCACTGCAGCGGCTGCAGCCATTGCGAACCACGGATTCACATACAGGCTCACGGTGTAGCCTACGTAAGCACCCAGCATGTACAGAGATCCGTGTGCAAAATTCACAATCCGCCGCAGGCCATAGATCAGAACCAGACCAGACGTCATGATCATCAGCAGCGACCCATACACCAGACCATTCAGGACTTGCAGTATTATCATTTTGGATACCCTCTTGCCCCTTGTTACAAACGGGGTAACACTTCGAACTGTATTCTAATTGCTTAACGAACCTTGATGCGCTACATCATCGTGTATCCGCCGCTGACGCTGAGCGTCTGCCCGGTGATGTTGCCGGCACAATG
>JBAVTM010000214.1:0-16100 GCA_049696195.1 Desulfuromonadaceae bacterium
CAAACTGTCTGGATCCTTATACGTGAGGCACGTTTGCCGCTTCTCGCCGCGGTTATGGCCGGGTTCGGCGGTGTCATTTCCGAGGTTGGTGCGTCTATCATGGTGGGCGGCAATATTAAGGGGCAGACAAGGGTGCTGACGACCGCTACGGTTATGGAGACGGGAAAAGGGAATTTTGATGTGGCTATCGCCCTCTCGCTGATTCTGCTGGTACTGGCCTTCAGTGTAAACTATCTGCTGACGGTCATCCAGCAACGGGAACGGCCGCGATGAGCGTTATCGATCCGTTGCTTGAAATACGTGATCTGACGGTTGTTCGAGGCGGGTCAACGGTGCTGCAGATACCGTCATTTGTTCTCCACGGCAATGAAACTGTCGCTTTGATTGGACCGAACGGCACCGGAAAATCCAGTTTTTTGCTTGCGCTGGCCGGCTTGCTCCCGCTGGAATCGGGAAAAATATTCTTCAAGCAGCGGGCAGTTGTCGCCGGATTTGCTTCAACTGAATATCGCCGAAAGCTGGCCATGGTGTTCCAGGAACCGCTCCTTTTTGACACTACGGTATTCGATAATGTCGCGGTAGGATTAAAGCTGCGCCACCTCGGTAGTCGCGAGATCAAAGAGCGGGTGAATTCATGCCTGGAGCGTTTCCGTATCGCACATCTTGCCGATCGCTCTGCCCGGAAACTATCCGGCGGAGAGGCACAGCGTACCAGTCTGGCGCGTGCATTCGCAACCAATCCGGAAATCATTCTCCTTGACGAGCCGTTTGTGGCTTTGGATCCGCCTGCCCGACAGGCTTTGAGTGATGATCTCGAAATGGTGCTGAGAGAATCAGGCATTACAGCAATTTTGACGACACACGACCAGATGGATGCTCTGCGCCTTGCAGACCGCATGGTGGTAATGGAACAGGGGAGAATTGTTCAGTCCGGCACGCCATCATCAGTACATACCCAACCTGCAAATGAATTTGTTGCCACCTTTGTCGGTATGGAAAACATCTTTACCGGAACCGTCAGAGAGGCGGACAACGGACTGTTTTCCGTCTCCGTGGCTGGCCATACCATGGAAATAATGGGGGATGGGGCGCCTCATGAATCGGTTGTGATCTGTATTCGTCCGGAGCATGTGGTGGTCTCCCTGACAAACCCGGAAGCGACGTCAAGCAGCCGAAACATGTTCCCCGGCACGGTCTCCAAAATTGTCCGGCTGGGTCTGTTTACCAAGGTGTATCTGGATTGCGGTTTCTCTCTGGTTGCTGCTATTACCAACCGATCTCTGGAAAGTCTCGCATTACAAACAGGCAGCAAGGTGTTTGCCTCGTTCAAAGCTACCGCTGTCCATTACTTTCGCAAGGGCTGAACCTCGAACAACGGTTCCCGTCAACTACATTCAAAGGCGGCGGTCATAGGCATCGAAAGCTATTTTCCGGCCACCGGCAGCGGTATCGCCGGTGTCTCCTATTACTTGTAACATTTATTTTCACTGTACTTTCCTCACATATAACGATATAGAATGACCCTGATGGAACCTGGAGCAGTAAACAACTCACGAATTGTGTGTGTTCGGGATTCGAATCCATGCATCTCCGCCACAAAAAAACAGGTTAGCCGCTTACACGGCTAGCCTTTTTCGCATAAGATATCCGGAAAGAGGGGCAGTATTGTGAATTGTACTATCGAGCAGTTTGAAGACGTTGTAGCCAAGTTCAAATATTTTGCCGAGTCGGTGAATATTGAGCTTTCATCCGAGGCTGAGGGCCTGAGACAGGAATTGGTTGTCATCTGCGCCGAGCTGCTGGTGACGGTCCGGGAGGAAATTCTGGCCGGTGCTGATTCGGTCGTTTGAGAGCAGTTTTTCCTCCGCGGTCGTCAACCGGAGTAACGTATAAAAAGGAGAGTAACCATGAAAAGAGTGACCGGAAGTATTGTTCTTGTTCTCGCAGCAGCCACATTTTCTGCCGCCGCTGTAAATGTTGAAGTAAACACTCCCAATGCCAGTGTTCGGGTCGGATCACCTCAACCCGCACCGATGACTGTCATCGAGCGGGAGAGGGTTATTGTAAAAGAGCCGCGGTATGAAGGGAAAAAAGATAGCGGCAAGCACAAGGGACATTATAAGAAAAAACATAAAAAAGGGCGGCACGGCGGAAGAGATTAGCATCACGGTCAAAGTACAGCATTTAGCAAAAACGTCCCGCTTCTGAACAGGAAGCGGGACGTTTTACGTTTCGGGATTCCGCTCTGCGCGATCAATCGTCTTCAAACCTGGTTCCCTTGCGGCACCACCGACCGCCGCTGAAGATCGAGGAGATCGCCCCCTCCCGTTCGACCGTATCGGCCCGGATTGCCAGATAGACATGGATCGGGATGAAGGCCAGGAAGACCCACATCATGAAGAAATGGATCAGGCGAACGTACTGGATGCCGATCAGGTCGTTCAGCATGAAGAACGGACTGAACAGCACATTGTTGGCGTCATAGGCGGAGTAGAGGCAGAAACCGGTCAGAATCGCCAGCAGTGCCATCAGGTAGATGCCGGTGTAAGCCACCTGCTGCAGCGGATTGTGCCCGATATAGTGGGGACCATGCTCGAAGATGCAGAGCAGGTAATTGCGCCCCACCCGGAACAAATCCTTCAGGTCTTTCACCGTGATCGGAAACAGGGCCCGCCAGCGCTGGTACTTGGTCGATGCCAGAAACAGCCCGGCAATCCGGAGTATCCCCATGCTTACCAGCAGCCACCCCGCAGTGAAATGCACCAGGCGCAGATAGCCGATGAAATACGGATCGCCGGTCGTCCCGGCATAGGTCAGCCGGCTGCTGCCGATCAGCCAGCCGGTCAGACAGAGCGTCAGGATCGTAACGAAGGCCGCCCAGTGGAGAAAACGGAGCTGCCAGTCCCACACCGCCACATAGCGGTACGCGTTGGGCGCCTCCTTGCGACCGGCCTTGCGGCGGGTGGCCTTGACCGGGATGAAGCCCAGGAACGTCCACTGTTCGGCTCCGTCCTGTTGCGGTCCGAAGCCATGGGCAACGCCGATCACCCGGAAACCGTCCACCTCGTGCAGGTCGGCCTCCTTGTCGGCATGATAGCGGATCGATTCGCCGGCCCGGCAGAGGTAGAGGATCGAATCCAGATCGCCGCGGGCGATCATCTCCTCCCGGCCGGAATCCAGGTGGCGGATCCGGGAGATGCTCCTCTTGAACTGCGGGTCGATAGACGTGTACGACAGTTGCTGGAAGTGCCGCAGGTCCTCCTTGCGGGAGGCGGCGCTGAGCAGCGCCAGATCGACCGGATCCTGCGTCCCGGCCGGAGCGGCGAGTGCGGCCGCCACCAGCAGATCACGGCTTTTCTCTCCGCCGAACGCCATCGGCATGCCGAGGGACACATGAATGTCTTCTTTCGCCGGGGCGTTCATCGTGCCATCACCTCCCCCATGGGAATCCCGCGCAGATCGGTCAGGTGCACGGCACAGGACTGGCACGGATCAAATGAGTGGATCGTCCGCAGCACCTCAAGAGGACGCTTCGGGTCACGCAGGGGATGGCGGCCGCCCCCGGCCAGGGCCTGTTCGTACGGCCCCATCTGCCCCTGCGGATCGCGCCCGGAACTGTTCCAGGTGCTGGGCACCACACATTCGTAGCGGGTGATCTTATGATTCTCGATCTGCACCCAATGGCTGAGGGTACCGCGCGCGGCCTCGACAAACCCCACCCCCTGGGCGCTTTTCGGCCAGGAGTCAGGTTCCCACCGTTCGGAATTGAAGGTGCTCACATCCCCCGCTTTGATCCCACCCACAAACGTGTCGAAGGTTTCGGTCATGCGACGGGCCATAAGCAGCGATTCCAGCGCCCGCCCCAGGGTGCGCCCCAGGGTGGAGTTGAGCTGGGACGGTCTCAGTCCGAGCTGCCGCAGGGCGTCGTTGAGCAGCGCCACGGTGGCGGCGTGTCCCTGGGCATAGGCCACCAGCAGACGGGCGTTCGGCCCGACCTGCATCGCGTTGCCGTCATAGCGGGGCGCCTTGCACCAGGTGTACTTCCGGTTGTCGGAGAGGTGCTGGTAGGGGGGTTCTGGTCCGGTATAGCGCGGATTGGTCTCGCCGTCCCAGGGATGGCGGCCGGCCTTGTCGCCGTCCGGATAGACATACCAGGAGGAGGTGATGTATTCGGCGATCTTGCGGAGATCGAACGGATTCAGCTTCGAGACGTCGCCATCGGTGACGATGCCCGGCTTCAGTGAACCGGCCGGGGCTCCGGCGCAGGAATACCCCCCCTCCCCGACCGCCATCAGCTGCGGACTGGAGGTACCGATATCGGCGTACTCCTTGTAAAACGAGGCGATCGCCATCACATCCGGACAGTAGACCTTTTCGACAAAATCCCTGGCCCGCCGGACCATCCCTTCCAGCTGCGCCAGCGAGACCTGGTTGATGGTCATCTGGTTATCCATGTTGATGGAGCAGGCCATCCCCCCGACCAGAAAATTGGGGTGCGGATTCTTGCCGCCGAACACCGTCTGCAGCCGGATCACGTCGCGCTGCCACTCCAGGGCCTCCAGGTAGTGGGCCACGGCCATCAGATTGGCTTCGGGAGGAAGCTTGTAGTCCGGGTGCCCCCAGTAGCCGTTGTTGAAGAGGCTGAACTGCCCGCCGCTCACCGAATCCTGCAGTTTTTTGCGCACCGCGTCGAACCGGGCAGCGGAATTGGTCGGCCAGTCGGAAAGCGAGGCCGCCAGCCGGGCGGTCTGGACCGGATCGGCCTTGAGGGCGCTGACCACATCTATCCAGTCCATGGCGTGCAGGTGATAGAAGTGGATGACATGATCCTGGATCGTGCCCATCTCCATCATCAGGGATCGGATCAGTTCGGCGGCGCGGGGAACCGGGTATTTGAGGGCATCCTCCACCGCCCTGATCGAGGCCATGGCATGCACGCCGGTGCAGACGCCGCAGATGCGCTGGACCAGCGCCCAGGCGTCCCTCGGGTCGTGCCCCTTCACGATCTTTTCGATGCCGCGGAACTGGGTCGTACAGGCCCAGGCATTACTGATCACTCCCCCGTCGGTTTCCAGCTCTATCCGTAAATGTCCCTCGATGCGGGTGATCGGGTCGATGACTATTCGCTGGGTTGCCATGATCGCTCCTTTCTCGCCGGTCGGCGATCACTCTTTGGTAGTTTTGTTGTCCTGCCCGGGGATGTCCTCTTCACCCAGTGCGGCCAGCGGCAGCGATTCCGGCTCTTCCTTGCGGGACTGGTGCTTGCGCAGCACCGTCGCGGCGCTGTGCACAGCCACTCCGGCCAGGGAAGCGCCCGCCATGGCGACGCCGATCGTGTTGGCGGTCAGCTCCACACCGGTTCCCGGCACTTCCAGATCCGGGAGGCGTTTGTAGAAGGGGGTCATCCGGTCGAAGAAGTGGCGCTCGGTGCACCCCAGGCAGGGGTGGCCGGCTCTGATCGGGAAACCGGTGCCCTGATTCCATTCGATAACCGGACAGGGGGCGAAGGTCGCCGGCCCCTTGCACCCCATCTTGTAGAGGCAATACCCCTTGCGGGCACCTTCATCGTCAAAGCCGGTCACGAACTGTCCGGCATCGTAGTGGGCACGGCGCGGACACTTGTCGTGAATCCGCTGGCCATAGGCAAACAGCGGCCGGCCATCGTGATCCACCGGCGGCACATGGCCGTATACCAGATAATAGAGCAGCGTGGCGGTGATCACCTCGCCGATCGGGGGACAACCGGCCAGATTGACGACCGGACGGTCCTTGATGATGTCCGACACACCCACGGCGCCGGTCGGGTCGGGGCGCGCCGCCTGGACACAGCCGTAATGGGCGCAGGCCCCTACCGCCAGCACCGCGGTGGCATTTTTGGCGGCCCGGCGCAGCAGCGATTCGGCGGTTTCGCCGCCGATCACGCAGTAGACCCCCTTGTCGCGAAGCGGTATCGATCCGTTCACCACCAGCAGGTGCGGCTGCTCAAGGGCCTTGCTCAAGACTTCGTTGGCCTGATCCCCGGACGGGGCCATCAGCAGTTCGTTGTATTCGAGGGAGACCATGCTCAGGATCAGGCTTTCGAGGGTCCTGTCCCCGGAACGGAGGGCGCTTTCCAGACAACCGGTACACTCCTGCAGCTGCAGCCAGACGACAATCGGGCGCCGTGCGCTCTCCAGGCGGCCGGCAATCTCCTTGGCCAGCGCCTCCGTCCTGCCGCCGACCACCAGCCCGCCGCATCCCAGCACGGCGGCAACCCGTCCGCACAGTGACAGAAACTGACGCCGGCTGACCCCCTGGCGTGCGAGATATTCGGCGCATGACTCTTCTTCCTTCCAGAGGTCAAAAGGTGAACCGAGCATCGTGCCCTCCCTTTCTTTACCATGTTGCAATGGCATGGCTAAGATTATTAGCTTTAAACACATGAAGTCTTTTCAAGTATATCCCCCAAATTTGTCTCCGCAACCCGACCTCATATTAAAATGCGGCACGCGTTGAAATCAGGGCAAATACTGCTATCATTCCGGAAAGGGATTTAATCTTCGTCTGTTATCTATACCGGAAACCGTGACCATGAGCGTATCCGACCTGATCCTGCTGCACCCACCAAGCATATTCCGATTTCGCGAACTCCCCTGTTTTCAGGGACCGATCAGTGATGTCATCCCTTCCACTTCACTGTTCGAAGGATATCCGATCGGCTTCCTGACCCTGTCGGAATATCTCACCCGGCATGGCACCTCGGTCAGGATCGTCAATCTGGCTCTCAAGATGCTCCGCGACCGCACCTTCGATGCGGAAAAGTTTACCGCGAACCTTTCAGCGCGGGCGTTCGGCATCGACCTGCACTGGCTCCCCCATGTGGACGGCTGCCTCACTTTGGCCGCTCAGCTCAAGCGGCAGCATCCCGATATTCCGGTGATCGTGGGGGGGCTTTCAGCCACCTATTTCCGTGACGAACTCATGCGGGATTATCCCTGCATCGACTTCGTGGTCTGCGGCGACTCCACCGAAGAACCGTTGCGTCTGCTGATGGAAGCGCTCCGGAGCGGCGGCGGCTTCGCGATGATACCCAACCTGGTCTGGCGGAACGGCACCAGGGTGGTGGATAACGGCATTTCCTGGCGGCCCGAGAATCTGGACCATGTGCGGTTTGACTACTCCCACATCTTCCGCATGCTCGTCAAACACCGTGATCCGGTCGGCTATCTCCCCTACGCCAATTGGCTCGAACATCCGGTGCTGGCGGTGTTCACCTGCCGTGGCTGCCTGCACGACTGTTCCACCTGCGGCGGATCATCATCGGCCTTCAGCAGCAACTGCACCCGCCCCAGACCGGCCTTCCGCTCGCCGGAGCTCCTGGCAGACGATATCGTCTCCATCGCCGGGTACACCGGGGCTCCGATCATGATCATCGGCGACCTGCTCCAGGCGGGCGGGGAATATGCCGATGCCTTTTTACGCGCGATCAGCCGCCACAGCATCTCCAACGAACTGGCCTTCGAATTCTTTCACCCCCCTTCCCGCCGTTTCGTGGAGCGGCTGGAGAACAGCGTCGAAAATTTCAACGTGGAGCTGTCGCCCGAGTCCCACGACCTCCGTGTCCGGAGTGCCTTCGGCAAGCAGTTCGACAACCGCGAGCTGGAGGCGGCGCTGGAAACGCTGGTTGCGAGCAGATGCAAGCGGATCGACCTGTTCTTCATGGTCGGGCTTCCCTTCCAGAGCTACGCGTCGGTGATGGAATCGATGGCCTACTGCGGGGAGCTTCTGAACAGCTACGGCCGGGGCGGCAAGCTGCTCCCGATGATCGCTCCGCTGGCACCCTTCGTCGATCCCGGCAGCAGGATCTTCGAGAATCCTGAAAAAATGGGGTATCGCCTATTCTACCGCACCCTGGGTGAACATCGCCGGGCCATGCTGATGCCGAGCTGGAAACAGCGCCTGAACTACGAAACCGACTGGATGTCGCGCGATGATATCGTCAATGCCACCTACGCCGGAGCGGAGGCCCTCGTCGACCTCAAACGGCTCCATGGTTTGATACCGGCAGAGGCCGCCCGTCAGATCAAGGATCATATATCCAGGGCCCGCACGGTGATCGAGCTGCTTGACAGAGCCGGCCCGGTCGATCTGGAGCTGGCGAGCGAGATTCGCCGGCTGAACAGGCTCGATTCGCTCTGCGGGAAACATGAACTGGACTGGCACGTGGTCGGGAAGCGATACCATCTGTTCAGATGCATCACCGCGCTGTTCAGCGCCAGGCCTCCACGGCTCTGCAGAGCCACACCACCCCTGAGCGGAAAAACTTCCCCGGCGGTCCTGTAAAACCTCAAAAATCTGGTAAAATTTGCATGGGTACGCAGAGTTAACCCTAGCGGAAGCGGGTAACAACCATGGATGATGAGCTGCTGTCCGACATACTTGCAGCCGAACGTGAAATCCGTCTGCAGATCGACGCACTGGATCAGCAGACTGCGAAACGGCTGGAGGCGCTGCGGCAGGAGCTCGACCAGATGCTGGAAAGCGAGTCCATGGCCCTGCAGGCAGAGAGGGAACTGGCTGAAGCCAGGGCCGGAGAGTCGGCGCGACGCGAAGCAGAAGCGCTGCTGGCAGAGGCCGGGGCCTTTGCCCTGCGGCTGGAAAACATCGACACCCCTGAGCTGGACTTGGTTGTGATCCGCCATCTTGTCCGGATCCTCCCGAAAGGTGAACAATGATCGTCAGGATGAGCAAGCTCGAAATAGCCGGCCCCAAGGAGCTCCTCCTCGATGTGCTGGAGACCATCCGGGAGCAGGGGACCTTCCAGCCGGAGGAGGATGGCCCCGCGGTCGCCGGCGACCGGGGACGGCCGTCGCTCCACGAGCCCCTCCCCGATGACCGGACCGTTACGGAACGGCTCTTTCTGGAGAACCTCCGCCTTCAGACCGGAGAAATCATCTCGCTCCTGCCGGCGCTGGAAACCCGCGAGAGCTGGCTCAACCCGCTGACGATCCTGGACACCATCGCTGCAACCGTCACGCGGCACCTGGCCACCTGCCGTGAACTGGCTGAACGGCATGACGCCTTGCGCCGCGAGGGAGAAGAACTGGAACGGTACGAAGTGCTGATGGCGGCCATCAACAAGCTCATCGATGATCGGGATGCGCAGAGCAGCCTTGAATTCATCGGCATCACCCTGCGCGACGCCGGGTTGGTCGAGCGGCTGCGCGAGCTGCTCGAATACCTTGTGGACGGAGAATGCAGCCTGACCACGACCGTTGCCGCCGATGGAACCCTGATCGGGCTGATCGCCACCCCCCCCTCCCGCAGCGGGGTCATCAGAAAAGCCCTGAGCGACGAGCTGCTCCCCGAACTCCCCTTGCCGGAATCGCTGAACAACCTCTCCCTGCCGGAACGCATCAGCCACCTGGAGAATCGCCTTGCAACCGCCCGCCGCGGCATGGCGGAGATCGAGGCGGAACGGGAGCGCTTTGCCCGGCGCTGGCTGGCCTTTTACCGCCGGATCAACCAGTGGCTGGTGGAGCGTTTGGCGCTGTTGACGGTGACCGGCTCGGTCCGTCAGACCGGCATGTGCTTCGTGATCCACGGCTGGGCCCTGACGGACGGCACCGCCCCCCTGGTGGAACGCCTGGACGAGAAGTTCGGCGGCCGGATCGCGGTGGAGCAGCGGGTCATTCTGGAACAGGATATGGAGAAGGTCCCGGTGGCGCTCAGGAACCCTCCCTATTTCAGGCCGTTCGAGCTCTTTACCCGTCTTCTGCCGCTCCCCCGTTATTCCTCATGGGACCCGACCCCGTTTATCGGGATATTTTTCCCGCTCTTCTTCGGGATGATGATGGGGGATGCCGGGCATGGGCTGATCCTGCTGGCGGGGGCCCTGCTTCTGCTGTGGCGCCGGCCGGGGGGGGCAATGGGGGATGCAGCCCGCATCCTCCTGATCTCATCGAGCTACGCCGTACTGTTCGGCATCCTGTACGGTGAGTTTTTCGGAGAGGCCGGCGGCCGCCTGCTGCACCTGACGCCGTTGTTTCCGGAACGGAGCCGGACCGTCATGCCGATGCTGATCTTCTCCCTGGCGCTCGGGGCCTCCCATATGCTGCTCGGCCTGCTGCTCGGGCTGATATCGGCCGTCAAACGCCACGAGCGCGGCAAGGCGATGACCCGCATCGTCACTATCGCACTGATCGCCACTCTGGCATGTCTGGCGATTTCTCTGCTGTTCCCCTCCCCCTGGCTGCTCACCAGGCCGATCCTGCTGCTGACCGGTCTGCTGCTGCCGCTGCTGGTGATTTCGGGCGGCCTGCTCGCCCCGCTCGAAATGATCAAGACGGTCGGCAACATCGTCTCCTATTCGAGGATCATGGCCATCGGCCTCAGCTCGGCGCTGCTCGCCAACGCGGCCAACCATCTGGCGGGGCTGTCCGGGGACCTGATCCTCGGTACGCTGGCAGCCATTGCGCTGCATGCCGTGGCGATCGCGCTGGGGCTCTTCGCACCCGCCATCCATGCGCTGCGTCTCCATTTCGTCGAGTTCTTCAGCACGTTCATCGAACCGGGGGGGAAACGGTTCAATCCGTTGCACAAGTAGACGGTTTCCATCCGGAAACTCCGGATGAGAAACGGCAGGTTTCCGATTTGAAAGGAGGATACACATGGAAAAGATTCTGATCTGTTTTGCAGCCGCCCTGGCCGTCGGACTGTGCGCCATCGCCACGGCCTGGGCCCAGTCACGGATCGGCGCGGCCGGCGCCGGTACGATTGCCGAGCGCCCCGAACTGACCGGCACCGTCATCATCATGCTCGCCATCCCTGAGACCATGGTGATCCTCGGCTTCGTGGTCGCCACGATGATTCTCAACAAGTGAGTCCGGATCATGGGACGGCGTGAACTGCTGGAGGCCCTGCAGCATGAGGGGCGGGAAACGATGGACGCCATCGCCGACAGGGGGAGAGCGGAGGAGGAGCGGCTCCGGTCAGCCGCCGAACTGCGCCGCGAGGAACTGCGGCGGGAGCACGAAGGGAGACGCGAACAGCTCTGCGGTGCCCGGCAGCGTACGCTCAAATCGAAGGGCGTCCGCGAAGCGGCCCTGATTCGCCTGCGGGCCGAGCATGCCCTGGCGCAGCGGCTGCGCGAGCGCGCCCGCGACTGCCTGAAACAGCTGCGCGGAGACGACGCCGGGCCGCTCTTCCGGGCTCTGGCGGCCGAGCTGCCGGCAGTGCCGTGGCACACGGTGTGGGCCGCACCCGAAGATACCGTTCTGGCGGCCGCTCTTTTCCCCGGCGCGGCGATCATACCGGACGAAACGCTGGCGGGCGGGCTCAAAGCCGCGGCCGCGGACGACAGCCTGACCGTGGACAACAGCCTGGGGAAGAGACTGGAGCGGATGTGGCCCGACCTGCTGCCGCCGCTGATCGCCGAATTGCGGGAGCGCCGCTTATGAACAGGTATGAATTGCCATCGAAAGCAAAGGGGATGGGGATGAGGGCACTGCTGCGCGACATGCCGGCCGGGGTGCCGGCCGATTGCCTGCTGGCCCGCATCAGGGGGCGCCGGTCGTTCCTGATTCGCGACTGGGACCGGCTGCTGCTGGCACACCAGCCGCTGGCAATACTTTCCCCGGCTCCCTGGAGGGGTGCGGAGACGGGCACAGAGGGGTGGGCTCTACGGGCCCTGCAGCAGGAGTACTTCTGGGCTTTTTCGCGCATGGACGAGCAGCTGCGGCGCTCGACGGCCCCCTTTTTCTGGCTGACGGAACTGCGCACCCTGGCCGTCTGCCTGCGGCTCCTGACCGGAGGGAAAACGAATCTCGACCGCCAGCTGAAGGGGAGCCTGCTCGCCAACAGCATCGTGGATCTGCTGCGAAAAGCCGACGGATGCGCCCCGGCGGTCACCGGCCTGGCGCCCATCCTGGCCTGGTATGATCCCGCTTTTGCCGGACTGGCGGATATCTTCCGCGCCGGCGGTTCGGGGGCGCTGGAAGCGGCCCTGTATGAAAAGTCACTGCAGATCCTGGCACGAACCACGGTCCACCCGCAGATGCGCTGCTATTGCGCGCTGATGATCGACAGCCGCAATCTTACCACTGTCGCCAAGCGGCTGCGCTGGCGACTGGGCACGATTCCTCCCCTGCTGGAGGGCGGCACCCTCCCCCCACAGCGTCTGACAGAACTGTTCCGGAGCCGGGACAGCGCCGGGCTGCTGCACATCACGATGCGTCTGGGAGGGGAGGCACCATACAGGGAGAGTGCCGACCTGGAGCGGGTGCTGTACGAGGCCCAGGAACGGATCATGCGCCGGATGGCCCGCGATGCAGACGGCATCGGAGCGATCCTTCACTACCTCTGGCGCTGCGGCAACGAGGCGGCCAACATCGGGCTGCTGGAAAAGCTTGATTCAGCCGGCATCGAACATGCCGGCGCGGAGCTGCGGCGATGAACAGGATCGTGACCCTTACTCCGGCCGATGCCGACAACGGCTTCGCCTGCAGCGGAGCGGTCCAGCATGCCGTCACCCCCGGCAGTGCGGCCGAGACCCTGATGCAGGCGCTGACCGAGGCGGAAAACGGGGTGGTGATCCTTGACGAACGGCTGGTGGAGGAGGTCGGGGAGGATCTGCTTTATTCACTTGAACAGCGCTGGCCCGGTGTGCTGGTGGTGCTCCCGGCACCCGGCGTGGGCGGTGGGGGTGAAGATTATGCGATGCACCTGATTCGCATGGCGGTCGGCTATCAGGTCAAGGTGAGGAGATGAACGGCAAAATAACCGGCATAGCTGGACCGACCGTGACCGTCGACCTGAAGGGGTTGCGGCTGTACGAGATCGTTCTGGTCGGAAGGGTCGGCCTGACGGGCGAGGTGGTTCGGCTTGAGCGTGAACGGGCGGTGCTGCAGGTCTACGAGGATACCCGCGGGCTGTCGGTGGGTGAACCGGTGCGCGGCACCTCCCGCACACTGACCGCCCAGCTTGGACCGGGGCTGCTGGGTGGGATGTTCGACGGACTGCAGCGCCCGCTGGAAAAGCTTCTGGAGCGGGATGGCCCCTTCATCGGCGGCGGCAGCAGCGCCTCGCTGCTGGACTCCCCCCGGCTGTGGCACTTCACGCCGGTCAAACGCCCGGGGGATCGGGTGACCGCCGGCGAAACCATCGGCCAGGTCGAGGATGGTCCCTTCCGCCACCAGATCTACGCTCCCCGAAACGGCGAACTTGCCACTCTGGCAGCCGGTTCCTACAATGTGTGCCAGGCGGTGGGGAGCTATGCGGACGGCAGTCCGATCTCCGTCTGCCAGGAATGGCCGGTGCGCAGTCCGCGCCCCTGCCGCCGTCGGCTCCCCCCGACCGAGCCGCTGGTGACGGGCCAACGGGTGGTGGACTTCCTCTACCCGCTGGCACGGGGCGGCACCGCCATCATTCCGGGCGGCTTCGGCACCGGCAAGACCATCCTGGAACAGTCCATGGCCAAGTTTTCGGAAGTGGACCTGGTGGTCTACGTCGGCTGCGGCGAACGGGGCAACGAGATGGCCGAACTGCTTGAGGAGTTCGCCGGACTGAACGACCCCTGGACGTCACGACGCCTGATGGAGCGCACCATCGTCGTGGCCAACACCTCAAACATGCCGGTGGCGGCGCGTGAAGCCTCGATCTATACCGCCGTCACGATGGCCGAATACTTCCGGGACATGGGGTATCACGTCCTGCTGCTGGCGGACAGCATCTCCCGCTGGGCCGAGGCGCTGCGCGAAATATCCTCGTCGCTGGAGGAAATGCCGGGGGAAGAGGGGTATCCAACCTATCTGGCCTCTCGCATGGCCGGCTTCATGGAGCGGGCCGGGGTGGTGGAGACCATGAACGGCACGATCGGCTCCCTGAGCATGATCCTCTCCGTCTCTCCGCCCGGCGGCGACTTTACCGAACCGGTCACCCAGGCCTGCCTGCGGACGGCCGGCGCGTTCCTGATGCTGGACGCCTCCCTGGCACACCGCCGCCACTTTCCGGCCGTCAACTGGTTCCAGAGCTATTCACTTTACGAACGGGCCATGGAGGAGCACTTTTCCCGCACCGTCGCGCCCGGATGGGGCGAGGCGCGGCAAAGCTGCCGGACCCTGCTCCAGCGGGAGGAGGCGCTGCGCGAGGTGGCCGAGATCGTAGGTCTCGAAGGGATGCAGGAACATGACCGGCTGATCCTGCACAGCGCGGAGCGGATCAGGCTGGAGTTCCTCTGCCAGAACGCCTACAGCGAGGATGCCTTCAGCGCCCCGGCGAGTATCATTGCGATGATGAACGGAATCCTTGCCGACCACGAACGGCTCGAAGGGTGCCTGGCCGCGGGTGACACGCTTGAGTCGGCGCTCGCGAAGGGGGGTGGCGAACATGCGTCTCAGTGAACATTCCTACCGCACCGTCTCCTCCATCCGCGGTCCCCTGATCTTTCTGGACAGGGTGCGGGAGGTCCGCTTCGGCGAGGTAGTGCACATCATCCCACCCGAAGGGGAACCGCTGGAGGGTGAAGTCATCAAGATCGACGGCGATACGGTTCTGGTGCAGGTCATGGGGGAGACCCGCGGCCTAGATACCGGCTCGGCCGTGATTTTCAGCGATGCGGTCAAGCGGGCGCCGCTCTCATCCGAGGTGGTCGGCAGGATCTTCAGCGGCTCCTTCGCACCGCTGGACAGCGAACCTCCCTATATTCCCGAACGGTGGGGGGCGATCTCGGGAGCCCCGATCAACCCGGTGGCCCGGGCCCGGCCGAAGGATTTCATCGAGACCGGCTTCAGCACGATCGACGCCCTCAATACCCTGGTGCGCGGCCAGAAGCTGCCGATCTTCTCCTGCGCCGGCCTCCCCGCCAAGGAGATGGCGGCCGGCATCCTGAAGAACGCCCGCTTGGCGGGGGGCGGGCAGTTCGTCGTCGTGTTCGTCGCCCTGGGGCTGACCCATCATGAGTATTCATTCTATATGGACGTGCTGGCAGGGATGCAGGGAGGTTTCGCCGCCTTCATCAACCGCGCCGGGGAGCCGGTCATCGAACGTCTGCTGGCGCCCCGCTTCGGGCTGGCCGTAGCCGAATACCTGGCGTTCTGCCACGGCATGGATGTGCTGGTGCTGATCACCGATATGACCAACTACTGCGACGCCCTGCGGGAGGTCTCGACCGCCCGCGAGGAGCTGCCGGGGAGACGCGGCTATCCGGGCTACCTCTACTCCGACCTGTCGTCGCTCTATGAGCGGGCCGGGCGGATCCGGGGCCTGGCCGGGTCGGTGACCATGCTGCCGATCGTGACGATGCCGGAGGACGACATCACCCATCCGATCCCCGACCTGACCGGCTACATCACCGAGGGGCAAATCGTCCTGTCGCGCGAACTGCATCAACAGGGGATCTTTCCGCCGGTGGATGTGCTCCCGAGCCTGTCACGCCTCATGCAGCAGGGCATCGGCGAAGGGCAGACCCGTGCTGATCACCGGCAGATCTCCAACCTCCTTTACCGCCACTACGCCCGCGGCCGCGATCTCCGCCGCCTGGAGGCGATCGTCGGGCGGGACGGCCTTGGGGAGAGGGATCGGCAGATGCTGGATTTTGCCGATGTTTTCGAACGGGAACTGGTACACCAGGGAGAAGCGCGGCGCACGGTCACGGAAAGCCTCGATACGGGGCTGGCACTGCTGCAGCGCTTTGCGCTGGAGGGGTGAGGAGGCGGCATGATCCATCCAACCCGGACAAACCTGCTGCTGCTGAAGGAAAAGAGCCGCTCGGTGCAGAACAGCAACGGCATCCTCAAGGCCCGGCGCCAGGCGCTGATCAAGGAGCTTCTGGCGGCCAGCACACCGTTTCTGTCGTCGCGCGACGCGGTCCAGACAGCCTACGGCCGCGCCGTACGCGAGCTGGCGCTCTCTCAGGCCATCGAGGGGGATGACATGCTGGATTCTATTGCGGCGGTGGCGGAGCGGGATCTGGGAGTGGAGGTCAGCGAACGGAGCGTCATGGGACTCCGCTATCGGGAGGTCTCCGTGGGCGAATCGCCGCTGCGGCAGCTGGACAGGCGCGGTTACGACTACCGGGCCACCACCCCCCGTCTGGATGAGGCCCTGCAGCATTTCGAGGAAAT
>JBAVTM010000215.1:0-2788 GCA_049696195.1 Desulfuromonadaceae bacterium
GGCATATGGCATGGGCTACTCCTCTGCAGCGGTTTTTTCAAACGCTTGACGGATATTGGCGCGATGGGCACACAGGACCAGCAGGGCCAGCAGACAGTAGAGGGTGAACTCCGGTACAGGCAGCGGCGCGCCCCCCCGAAGCAGCAGGAACGCCAGCAGGAGCGGTGTACAGGCAAGTGCGGCCAGGCCGGTCACGGTCGTGCGCCGAAGCAAGGGGTAGAGCAGCGCACAGAGTGCCAGACCCAGCAGCATAAGCTGCGGGTAAAGCAAAAGCATGCCTCCGGCATACGTGGCAAACCCCTTGCCCCCACGAAAGCGCATCTGCAAGGGCCAGATGTGGCCAGCCGTCACCGCAATGAGCGCGGCGGTAGCCGGCAATTGCCCGCCCCCCAAGCGCTGGACCAGATAAACGGCCAGCATTCCCTTGCCCGCATCACCGATAAAGGTGAGGATGAACCCCTTGGCGCCCAGTAGGCGGCCCACATTGCGGCTCCCCACATTGCCGCTGGCGAGGGCACGGATATCCTGCCCGGTAAAGAGCCGCACCAGGTAGTAACCGGTCGTGAAGCACCCAAGGAGATAGGATATGAGGATAATTAATAGCGTTGTCGGCATGTTCATTCAGGAAGACTCCGGCAAGAAGGGAGGCGTTTTTATCAATTTAAAGGAATTAGCGAAATGAATAGTCGCGACCGTTTGCGCCGATATCGGATTACCGCATCCTATACCAAATAATTGAGAATTTTAATATCACAATTCAATTACTGCTGACAATAAACATTAATTAATTGCGGCACAAAAAGCAAAAATGCCTACTTACAAAATCGCAAGCAGGCATTTTACATGTATTTGGATGTATCCTGGAGAGTCGGCTCGCGAACCCTGTTAAACCGCCAGCAGCTCCGCAGAAATCCCCAGATCGGAAACCTGCCCCATGACTTCCAGATGAAGAAATTCACTCCTGATCAGTTCCTGCGACACCCTTTGAAGATCGATGTTAGTGACCGCATCATAATTAGCGATAACATCCTCGACAGACTGCTGCTTTTGCAGGTAAATCTCGTTTTTGGCCAGGCGGGTCATCAGACTGTCGCTGCTTTCAAGCGACATCAGTGTTTTACCTTTCAACTGTTCCCGGGCGGCGTCAAGTTCGTCCTGCGGCACCTCTTCGGCAACAAGCCGCGACATCTCGCGCTGCGCAATATCGAGCACTTCACGGCAATGATCTTTTTCAGTGCCGGCATATACGACCAGCGCCCCGGTTTCCGCATGGGATATGATGTACGAGTAGACCGAATACGCCAGCCCCCGCTTCTCACGAATCTCCTGAAACAACCGTGAACTCATCCCCCCGCCCAGAATCGTCGTCAGCAGAAACAGCGCATAACGATCGGGATGGTCATAGCGAAGCGAACGGGTGCCAAGGCAGACAAGCGTCTGTTCCATCTCCCGCTCGATAAGATTCACCCTTTTTTCGGCGCGCGGAAACTCATCGCCTGATTGGGGCTGCCATTGAGAGGAGAGGTCTGAAAAAAGCGGCGCCAGAATGGCAACAAGTTCATCGTGTTGTACGTTACCGGCCGCCGCGATGATTATATCCTGGGGACGGTAGCGGCTGACCTTGTGCGCCAGGATCGCACTTCGCGACAGGCCGGATATCGTTTCCTCACTTCCGAGAACCGGCATGCCAAGCAACTGTCCACGCCAGAAGTTCTGATGAAAACGGTCGTGAATGAACTCATCGGGCGAATCATCGCGCATCTTGATTTCCTGCAGAACGACCTTGCGCTCCCGCTCGATTTCGTCAGCCGGAAAGGTGGAATTCAGAAAGATATCGGCGAGCAGATCGGCGGCGCGGGGCATAAATTTCGCCAGAACCTTCGCGTAATAGCAGACATATTCATGTCCGGTAAATGCGTTCAGAATCCCCCCCATGGAGTCGATCTCACGGGTGATCTGATGAACGCTGCGGCGCTTTGTCCCCTTGAACAGCATATGCTCAATAAAATGAGCCACGCCGTTATCTTCGGGAGCCTCGTGGCGGGTGCCGTTGGCCACCCAGATGCCGGTTGTCACGGTATGCATGTACCCGATGTTCTGGGTGACGATGCGGACGCCATTATCAAGTGTCGTTGTAGTTATCATCAGCAAAGCATACCCTAGTTTCCAGTGATTTCAACCAAAAACACAGTCATTATTTTTTCATAATACACTCTGGCACCAAGCCGATATTTTATTTATAATAAATTTATACTGCTCTATTTTTGTTTGTAATACCGTAAAATAAACATGACAAACTTATTTTTTTATTGTAAGTAAACAAATACTTTTTTCACGTCACTATCAAACAGCATATGAATTACCGGACTGCTTGAGCTTCGGATCGCTAAAAAAGAGTTGACTTTAAGCATTCAAAGGAATAATTGGTATTACCATACTTTATAACCTAGTTTTTATTACTGCTGAAGCCCGTACCAAGCGTTTTTGTTGTTCACATTATATATAGCCGACTGATTCGGTATACGACAAATCAGAACAGGAGCCTTTCCCATGAATATTCACGAGTACCAGGCAAAAGCGATTTTAAGAGAGTTCGGTGTGCCGGTCCCCGACGGGCACGTATGCTACAACAGCGCCGGAGCCCGCGAGTGGGCCAAGCGCCTGGGCGAAGGCCCCTGGGTCGTCAAGGCGCAGATCCACGCCGGCGGCCGCGGCAAGGGGGGAGGCGTCAAACTGGCCCGCACTCCCGACGAGGTGCGCAACTATGCCCGCGAGATGCTCGGCATGA
>JBAVTM010000216.1:0-1879 GCA_049696195.1 Desulfuromonadaceae bacterium
GATTGTCCGTCGCCGGGTTGATGCCGATGACCGCATCGCCGTTGCCGTACAGCAGCCCGTCCAGCACGCTGGCGGCGATGCCGCGTGGATCGTCGGTGGGATGGTTTGGCTGCAGTCGCGTGGCAAGCCGCCCCGGCAGTCCGATGGTGTTGCGGAACCTGGTCGTCACATGGCAGCGCTTGGCCACCGCGATCAAATCCTGGTTGCGCATGATCTTGGCAACCGCGGCGGCCATTTCCGGCGTAAGCCCCCAGCGCGCCGCAGCGATTTCTGCGTCGGTGGTGGCATCGGTCAGCAGCCATTCGCGCAGCTCTCCTACCGTGAACGACGAGATCGGGGCGAACGCGGTCAGGTCGTGGGATGTGGCAATAAGGCGGCTGACCTCGTCGTCTTCCGGCGGAATCAACGGTTCGGAGAGAAACTGTTTGAGCGGCAGATCGGCCAGCAGCCATTGGGCGACTGCCCGCTCTGTTTCCGAGGTTGCGGCAATCCCGGCCAGTTCGTCCGCCGACCGGAGCGGCGAAGCCTTGGCCAGCAGGGTTTTAAGATCCCGGAAGCTGTAACTTTGCCCTTTGAAGTTCCTCGTGTAGTTCATGCGGTCAATCTCCGGTGAATCCGGGATAAGGAGTTATAGGTTCAATGGACATGTTTATTGCCGCTCACGCTGTATCGTTAGGAATTCCACTGGTAGCAATAACGGTGCGGGAGAACAGCGGCAGTTTTAGGCCGCTGCTTCTGCCTGGTTGAGCATTTACTGCTTCTTCTTTGACAAAATAACCTTCTTATGAAAGAAGTCTTCGCCATTTCGCTTGATTACTTCCCAAAGTAGAGAATCGTTGTCTTTGACAAGTTTGACACGAACCTTTCCACCAAAGCCACTTTCTAGATTCAAATACGTCTCGTTGCCTTTTGCTGTTGATGTGAATTCACCCTCTTCAATTTTAGACAGAAAGCGCCAAGTGGAAATGTAGTGTCCTGATATCTTGTCTTTTTGCTGTTTAATTTCCAATTCAAGGGAATACTCTGGAACCTTGCTGAGTGGCATATTTCGATAAGCAGGGGGCAGTTCATTTTTGTCATCCGCGTATAGCCCCCAGCTCCAGTGACCTTCAAAGTCAGACACAGTGTCTTGCGCGATAGAGGCATTGAGCCAAATAATGGAGCATATAATGATCAAGGCGGCAACCCTCACGAATGACACCATTTCTCCATTTCCTTGTTCAACATTGTATTGTACTGCAAAATATTATGGCTGCCAAAATACCGATTTTATAATCCAAGTATTCAGCATTTTAAGTTGCGGTACTTCGCCATCAAGGCTGTCACCTTTTTTAGAGGCAAACTGGTATCCGATATGCCGTGACTTAGGAGCAAGACAAAATACTGTGCCAGAACGTTCCTCTTCGCCTGCAACACATTCAGCAGGGAACCCCCCGTAAACCTCTTTGTAAGACTGACCTGTTCTGTGCCCCAGACTGTTTGTGACGCGGTCTTTTCCAACAACGATGCTATAAATGAGTTTAGCGTTGCTGTCAGGATTAATTGTGAACAACAATCCTTTTTTGTCTGATACCTCCAGAATAGGAAACTCTTCGCCTTCGGTCATTGAGGAAACCTGAGCCACTTCGAGCTTCGGTAAAAGCTTTTGAACCTCTTTTTGGCTAAAGGGAGTTTTGCCGTTAATTGGACCGACCCCTTTTTCAGAAATGGTAATGGCATTGCTGACAGGAATATTGTTAGCCGAAGCCGAACCTATCCATCCGACAACGAGTATAACCCATAGATATATCTTCAAGTGTGTTCCCCTTATTCTTCAGTACAACGTCACAAGCCTGACCGGCATGCTTTTGGGCCGGTCTTGGCGCATGTTAGCCGCTTT
>JBAVTM010000217.1:0-5604 GCA_049696195.1 Desulfuromonadaceae bacterium
ATCTTGTGCGACGTAGCGTGTGCTACGTCTCCGCGCCATCACTCGCTCGCTTTGACCTTGCGACAATTCGTCTCGCGAATTGGACAGCGCAGGCTGCCCGAAGGGCGAGGCCGTTAGGCCGAGTCAAAAATCCGCATCCCTTATTAAATACGCATATGGCAAAATGAATGACTGAAAACTATCCGGACAACATACTGCTGACCCGCCTGGATGACATGATCAACTGGGGACGCGCCAATTCACTCTGGCCGATGTTCTTCGGTCTTTCCTGCTGCTTTGTCGAAATGATGACCTCATTCACCTCGCGTCATGATGTATCGCGTTTCGGGGCGGAGGTTCTCCGCGGTACACCCCGCGAGGCGGATCTGATGGTGATCGCCGGCACCCCCTTTGTCAAGATGGCCCCCTCGATTCTGCATCTGTATGAACAGATGGCGGAGCCCCGATGGGTGATGGCGATGGGGAGCTGTGCCAATTCGGGTGGAATGTACGATGTCTACAGCGTCGTTCAGGGGATCAATCAGATTCTGCCGGTGGATGTGTATGTTCCGGGCTGTCCTCCCAGGCCCGAGGCGTTTCTGCAGGGGCTGATGCTGCTGCAGGAAAAGATCAGAACCGGCGAGCGCCCGGCCAGACCGGTGCTGCACATGCAGGGGGGCTGGCAGGGGACGACCGTGCCGGTGCTGGTGCCGGGTGAGACAAAGTCCAATGACACCCGTGGGCCGGGGATGGAAGCAATTGCGATCCGCGGCGCCTCGGTCGGACACCCGAAACAGTATCTGCCCCGTTCGGACGAACAGTGGCGACCTCCGGCACCACATCATGACTATCCGGATTTCGGCGTGCCGGAGGAGATTGCTCAGCTGTTTGAAGGCCAGGTTTCCGTTGACCCGGCAGCAACCGACATGCTGACGCTGCGGACTCCGGCGTCCTTGGTTCCGGAGCTGCTGAAGCATCTTAAAACCCGCTCCGGCCCTTCATTCAAGCGTCTGGAGGATATCGCCGCCGTCGATGACTCCTGCCGCCTGGATCGGAGCAGCTTTCCTGATTTCACCCTCAATTATCACCTGCTTTCGTTTGACGTTCCCGGCTATCTCCGGGTAAAGGCCGAGCTGAGCGGCGACACTCCCGAAATCCCCTCGATCACCTCCGTTTTTCCTGCCGCCAACTGGTACGAAAGAGAAGTGTTCGATATGTACGGCGTACGCTTCAACGGTCACCCCAACCTGCGGAGGATTCTGATGCCGCACGACTGGAAGGGTCACCCGCTCAGGAAGAGCCACCCCTTCCGCGCCACCGAGATGAAGCCGTACACGATTGAGGATGCCCGTTGCCACGTCCCTCTCCCCGCCTCCGATTTTTTTGAGCGCATCAATCAGGGAGAGATGATTCTCAACCTCGGCCCTCAACACCCCGGCACCCATGGTATTATCCGCTGCATCCTCAAGCTGGACGGCGAGGAGATCCGCGATATCGACTTCGACATCGGCTACCACCATCGCGGAGCCGAAAAGATAGCCGAGCGGCAGCAGTGGAATCAGTTCATCCCCTATACCGACCGCATCGACTATCTGTCGGGCGTGCAGAACAATTTGGCCTACGTCCATTCAGTTGAACGGCTCTGCGGCATTACAGTGCCTGACCGGGCCATCTACATCCGCGTCATGCTGGCCGAACTGTTCCGTATTGCCAGCCACCTGGTCTGGCTGGGGACCTTCACGGCAGATGTCGGGGCTATGACACCGGTTTTTTACACGTTTACCGACAGGGAAAAGATTTTTGATATCGTTGAGATGATCACCGGCGGGAGGATGCACCCGGCCTGGTTCCGTATCGGCGGAGTTGCCGAAGATCTGCCGGACGGCTGGCAGGTGCCGGTACGCGCTCTGCTCGAATGGATGCCCTCCCGTTTGAAAGAGTACGAGCAGTTGATCAATGACAACCCGATCTTTCGGGCGCGACTGAAGGGGGTCGGCGCCATCTCGCTGCAGGATGCCCAGGAGTGGGGGCTCTCCGGCCCCAACCTTCGGGCATGCGGATTCGAGTGGGACCTGCGTCGTAAAAAGCCATACGGCGGCTATGAGCGTTTTGACTTTGAGATTCCGACTGCTGAAGGCGGGGACTGCTGGGCGCGTTATCAGGTGAGGATGCTGGAAATCAGGCAGTCGCTCAGAATCGTCGAGCAGGCGATGCGCGAGATGCCTGAAGGACGTGTTATGACCGACGACTATCGGTATGTACTCCCGCAGAAAATGGACGCGTTGCAGAACATCGAATCACTGATTCATCACTTCGTCAACAGCACCCGCGGCATGTCACCTCCACGGGGTGAAAACTACAGCGCCATCGAGGCACCCAAGGGAGAAAACGGTTACTTCGCCGTATCAGACGGCCTTTCAATCCCCTACCGCCTCCGCATCAAGACCCCAAGCTTCCCCCATATCCAGGCCCTGCCGGTTATGAGTCGCGGCTGGCTGCTTGCCGATTTTCTGGCGATACTCGGCTCGATCGATTTTGTATTGGCCGATCTGGATCGGTAAAAACAAGGGCCCTGGGCGCAAAACCGGGGTCAAGTGTCAGGGGAAACTGCAACGCTATCTCTGGCTTTTCTCGTAGATATCAGCAAAATCTCCCTTGATTTCGTCAAAGGCCTTCAGCACCTTCGGGTCAAAATGCGCCGGCATGGTGCGGCCATCGCCGCTCAGAATAATGTCGCAGGTTTTGGCGTGGTCAAACGCCGGCTTGTAAACCCGGCTGCTGCGCATGGCATCATACTGGTCAACGATCATGACGATCCTTCCCTCCATGGGCGTTTCTTCTCCTCTCAGACCGGCCGGATAGCCGGTTCCGTCCCAACGTTCATGATGCGTGGCAGCAATAACTGCGCCCATCTTGAGCATGTTGTGCGAAGATCCTTTCAGGATACGCTCACCGATGACCGAGTGCTGCTTCATGATTGCAAATTCTTCTGTCGTCAGGGCCCCCGGTTTCAGCAGGATTGAGTCTGGAATGCCAATCTTACCGACATCATGCATCGCACTGGCCACTGAAATATCGTCGACAAAACCTTCATCCAGCTTCAAATGAGTTGCCATACGCTTCGCGTACATGCCGATACGGGATATGTGGGAACCGGTGTCTTCATCGCGAAGCTCGGCAGCAGCCGTCAGTCGTTCGATGATTTCCCGGCTCATGTTGGTAATCTTGCTCAGCGCCGCATTAAGTTCGGCAGTTCTGACCTCGACCGTCCGTTCCAGTTCCGCTTTGTAGTTTTTCTCGATCTGGGTCAGACGCTTGAAATGGACCCCTTTCTCAACCGCGTGGATAAGGGCAGGCGGTCGGTATGGCTTGATGATAAAATCAAAGGCACCATTCTGAATGGCCTTGACCGCCACATCCAGGTCGGCATACGCCGTCATCAGCACGACCGGCGTTTCCCTGTCAAGAAAGCGGATTTTTTTCAGCAGCTCAAGACCATCCATGACCGGCATATTTATGTCGGTCAGCACCAGATCAACCGGCTCCAGAACAAACTGCCTGACCGCTTCGTGTCCATTCGAAAAGGGGCGCACCGAAAATCCGAATTCGGTCAGCAGCGTTGTGACGCTCTCCAGAACGAAACGGTCGTCATCAACCACAAATATTCTGCCACCACTGTTATTGATCATGGTCTAGAACCTCTCTAATTTTCAGCAGCAGCTCTTTCGGTGTGAACGGCTTGGGCAGATAGTTCATCCCCTCTTCCAGTCCCCCCTGGCTGACAACCACGTCCCTCGCATATCCGCTGCAAAACAGTATCCGCATGTTCGGGGCGATGCCCCGTATCGCATCATATACCTCACGGCCGTTCATTTTAGGCATAATGACATCGATAATAACCAGACCGATTCGTTCACCCTGTTCGCGGAACTTCTCCAGAGCATCCTCGCCGTCAACCGCCACAACGACCGAATAACCAAACTCCTCCAAAATCTCCCTGCCAAGCAATCGGGTCGTTTCGTCATCTTCAGCCAGCAGAATATGGTCTCCCCCACGAACATTCCCTTCCATCTCCTGAACCTTTTCCTCTGCCTCAGCTGGAACGGAATCCAGCAGAGGCAGATAAATCTGGAAAATCGTGCCGCGGTCGGCCGAGCTGTGAAAGTCGATATATCCCTTGTGTTTTTTGATGATGCCGTAGACGATTGAAAGACCGAGGCCGGCCCCCTTGCCCGGTTCTTTGGTGGTATAGAACGGTTCAAAGATATGTCCGGCAATCCCGGCATCCATCCCCTCCCCATCGTCGGCAAATGTCAGAAGCGCGTATCTCCCCGGCCTGCCGAACCCTCTCGAAAGTACGAAATCAGAATCAATTGTGACCGCTTCGGTTGTAATGACAATCGAGCCCCCATGCGGCAGGGCATCACGGGCATTGGTAGACAGATTCATCAGAACCTGCTCGATCTGGCCGCTGTCGGCCAATACCAGCCACCCCTGTGGATCAAGGTTTATTTCAAGATGAATGTCCTCACTGATCAGCCTGAGCAGCAGCTGATGGACACGGGTGATTATTTCATTCAGGTCGACAACAACCGGGTTCGATTCCTGTTTGCGGCTGTAGGCCAGCAGACCCTGGGTAAGGGTTGTGCCACGCTCCGCGGTAATGATAATCTGCCCGGCATACTTTTTTATCGGACTGTCGTCAGGTAATTTAAGCTGCATGATGCTGGCATAACCGACAATAGCCGTCAGAATATTACTGAAATCATGGGCGATGCCCCCCGCCAGCTGACCGATTGCATCCATTTTCTGAGCATGCCGGAGCTGCCCCTCCAGCTCTTTACGTTCGGTAATATCCTCTTTGATGGCAATAAAATGAGTGATGGCATGGCTGTTGTCTCTGATGGGCGCAATCAGCGCCTGTTCCCAGAACAGATCACCATTCTTCTTGCGGTTGTGGAATTCACCGTGCCAGACACCGCCGGCAAGAATGGTTTCCCACATCTGTCGGTATTCCTCGCTGCCGGTTTGTCCCGTTTTAAGAATGCTCGGATTCCGGCCGACCGCCTCATCAAAAGCGTATCCGGTCAACTGGGTAAAATGCGGGTTGACATATTCGATGATTCCAGAGGTATCGGTAATCACTATTGAAGCAGGGCTCTGTTCAACAGCCACCGAAAGCTTGCGCAGGTGCTCTTCGGCGCGCTTCCGCTCCGTTAACTCCCGCAGCGATTCTTCGTTGAGGCGGGCGTTTTCAAGCGCCAGAGAGACCAATTCACCAAACTGGCCAAGAACCTCCATCTGTTGGTCGTTGAAGACTACCCCCTGTTCGGTGAAAGCCAGCCCAAGCACCCCGACTACTTCATCACCGACTTTAAGCGGCACACCGGCCATGGCATGCAGGATATCGCGGTCCGTATCGGGAATACGCCCTTCCCAAATGCTGTAATCATCAACGTATAACGGTTCTCCGCTGCTCCAGACCCGGCCGGCGACACCTTGGCCCGGTACGATCCGGTGATGCACCAGACTGTCGTAAATGCCGATTTGAAACTGCATGACCATTTCGGTACCAGCCGCATTTTTCAGGTACACGAAGCAATGTTCCGTACCGACCAGTTTTCC
>JBAVTM010000218.1:0-2906 GCA_049696195.1 Desulfuromonadaceae bacterium
TGTTCGGTTTTATGCGAAACCGGAGCGAGCCTTCCCCGGATTGCGTACTGTGCCGGTCCATCCAGACGTTGAACAGCACGCAGAGGATGATGAACCAGAGCGGCAGCAGCTGTCCGCTCAGCCAGAATTGGATCGGCAGATTAAAAAAAACCAGATCTTGGAGCAGGAGTTCGGAATAGTTTGCTTCCAGAAGGTAGGCAAAGAGCTGAAAACCGACAATGGCAATCAGCCATCCCGACAGAACAAGCTTGATGACGCGGACCTCGCCCCGCATCGAAGCTCCGCGCGGTTTGAAAAAACTCGGATCCTTATGTGAAGATGCCTCATTCATGATGCCCTCCAACTGTTAGCCACGGTCTTTAACCCCTCCACGCTCCCTTTAGGCCCCAGAGGGTCCTTGTCAGGGGAGGGCTTGGTGTTGGTTTTGACTCTGACGAGGTAACCTCATATTTTCCGGTAATGGACGTAATAAATCGGCTGCCCCAGATCCAGAAAGCGCTTCATGTATTTTGAAACCGGATACCCTTCCAGGTGGTGGCGGAAGGTATCGGGAGCGAGCTGATTAACGAATCCGGGCTGATCCGCCATGAATTCCGCGACATCCAGGCCGTAGTCGACAAAATCGGTTGCGAAGTAGAGGTCGGCTTCAGGCCGCATAAAGCGTGAAAGATAGTCGACAAACCCGGTGTTGACCAGGCGCCTTTTCCTGTGGCGCAGTTTGGGCCAGGGATCGGGGCAGTTGATAACAACCATCCGCAGCGCGCCCGCCGGTATGCAGGCATCGATGAAGCTGCGTGCTTCGGCCCGCAGCACCCGCACGTTGCCGAGGCCGGCCTTGTCAACCCGCTTGCAGGTTTTGATGCACCCCTTGTTGTAAAAATCAAGCGCGATGAAATTCAGGTCGGGGTGCAGCACCGCCATCTGCACGATAAAATCACCGACGCCGCAGCCGATCTCCAGCGCCAGGGGGTTGTCATTGCCAAAAATATCGCGCCATGACGGGGCGGGGTCATTATCCTCCCACGGAAGGAAGGTGGGGGATGTGTTGGGAATCAGCATGAAGTGTCCTTAGGCGAAAATTGTGTAACTGTAGCATATCTTAGGGGTTTGCGGGAGGGATATTTCATCGGCATGCATCGTATTGGAAGCACCCGGTCAGGTGGTCATTGACCATGCCGGTTGCTTGCATGAAGGCATAGCAGATCGTAGAGCCGACGAATCGGAAGCCCTGCCGCTTCAGTTCTTTGCTCATGGCGTCTGAAAGCTTCGTGCTGGCCGGGATTTCAGCCATGGTCTTCCAGCTGTTGCGGATCGGAGCGCCATCCACGAAACTCCACAGATATCTGTCGAGGCTTCCGTAGCGGCTCTGCGCCTCCAGCACGGCACGGGCATTGGTGATGGTGGATGCAACCTTGAGCCGGTTGCGGATAATGCCGGGATCGGCCAGCAGTCTGGCGACATCGGCATCGTTGAACGCCGCGACCTTTCGGGGGTCGAATCCGGCAAACGCAGAGCGGTACCCCTCCCGTTTCCGCAGGACCGTAATCCAGGAGAGGCCGGCCTGCGCACCCTCCAGGGTCAGCATCTCGAACAGGCGCGTGTCGTCGTGGAGCGGCACCCCCCACTCCAGGTCGTGGTAGGCCCGGTAGAGCGGATCATCGCCGCACCAGGGGCAGCGCGGGGCAGTTTCGGTCATGGTTTCCTCCCTCTCTGCGCGAATCGGATGTCAGGTTACGTTGTACAAAGTTATTGCCCCTCTGGCAAGGATCATTGCAGGTGCGCAACTACGGTGGGACGGATACCTTATTTTTTGACTTCCGTCCCCCCCCTGTGCTATAAATATCCACTTTTTTTATCTGAATTGCCAGCGGCATAGATTATTTTATTAATACAAAGAAGGCATGTATGAATCATTTTCAGTTCAAGGGCGGCGAACCGTGCCGCGCCCTGAAAGCGGGAGCAGACCCCCGGAATGTTGTTTATTCCGGGGTTGGTAAAAAGGCGAAATGAGTTGCTTCGCATTTAGCAGCTTGGAACTGTTCTCCGCGCTTTCAGTTACGCGCCTGCAGGGAACGGTTCGTTAACGCACGTAATCCCGTTTGTCAGGGCATTATAATTTAAAATACAACTCCACAGGAGGAAAAGGATATGTTCAAAGGAAGCATTGTAGCAATCGTTACGCCATTCAGAAACGGCGCGGTGGACGAGCAGAAACTGCGTGAACTGGTGGATTTCCAGATCGAGAACGGCACCGACGCCATCGTCGCCTGCGGCACCACCGGCGAGGCATCCACCCTGGATTACGAAGAGCATATGGATGTGATCCGCATCGTCTTCGAGCAGGCCAAGGGGCGCGTCCCGGTCATCGCCGGCACCGGCTCCAACTCCACCGTCGAGGCGATCGAGCTGACCCAGAAGGCCAAGGATATGGGCGTGGCCGGCGTACTGCTGGTGACCCCCTACTACAACAAGCCGACCCAGGAAGGTCTGGTGCGCCACTACACCGCTATCGCCGATGCGGTGGACATCCCCCTGATCCTCTACAACGTGCCCGGACGCACCGGCGTCAACATGCTGCCGGAAACCGTGGCACGCCTGGCCCCGCACAAGAACATCGTCGCCATCAAGGAGGCGACCGGTTCGCTGCAGCAGGCATCGGAAATCATCGCCCTCTGCGGCGATCAGATCGACGTCTTCTCCGGCGATGATTTCATCACCTTCCCGATGATGGCGTGCGGCGCCGTCGGGATCATCTCGGTGCTGGCGAACATCATGCCGCGGACCGTCGCCGACCTGGTGGACGCCTTCTTCGCCGGCAAGATGGAAGAGGCGCGTCAGCTCCACCTGCGGCTCCTGAAGATCAGTAACGCCATGTTCATCGAGTCCAACCCGGTGCCGGTCAAGAC
>JBAVTM010000219.1:0-2480 GCA_049696195.1 Desulfuromonadaceae bacterium
CGCTGGGTAAATGCCCCCGCAAGATTGATCGTCTTGGCAATCGGTGAATCGGAGGTTGTCATAATAATTTTCCCCTGCAGACTGCCTGGGGGCGCCGTGCCCCCCGTCTTGTAATTGACAGCCCACTGTGACGGCAATCCTCCTGCATCGCAGGGGTCCATGCTCGGTATGAACGTGGTAAAGAGGACCAGTCCGTTGGTGCGGGACGATATCCCGCCACTGAGTCTTTCAGCACCATAATTGGCATTTTCTGCTTCAAGATTAATAAACCACCCCTTTTCCGTGGTGGAAGGTTCATCAGGAGTACCGGATTGATCATTAAGAGAGCTAACTGCAAGGGTAGGACATCTATCTAACGTGGTACTCAACTGGTTTAAGGAATCCAGATCGTAGCTGTAGCAAGGATCAGCAACACCAAAAATACGGCGTTGGGTATTCAAATCATCCTGCCTGAAGAAATATCGTGCCTCACCAAAAAAGACCCACAGTTTTTTATTATTCTTGTCCTGAAGAATATCAACCGAACGTGTAACAGGGCCGATGTCGTCTATCAACTTACTTGTGAACCAGTTGAACGGATCCGGATCATTATTGGTAATAAGACGAAGTACCCCCCCTTTGTCCCAGGCAACCGGGTAGGGACCGGGCGAGGCGCTTGAATCAAGACTGGCCTTCGTATAGGTAATGTAGACAACATCATCGCTGTAATTACTTCCAGATCCGCCATCCAGCTTGTCAATATCAATAGCAGCATTAAAGAGCGAGTTGGCAAAGGCGAACTTGATCCCGGTATCCTTTACCCAGTAGTTGCAGTTGGAAGCGGCGGCCGAGGTGCACTTTCTGAAAACCGGAGCCCCGGTGCTGTCGACAACGGCACCGTTTGCTGGGTTCAGATCGACGATGTATATTTTCAGATTCTGGTCCGATTGCCCCAGGAACTGATGGGTCCCGGTATCAATGGGGCCGGTCGGCCCGGACGGGAACACAGCAAGCCACCTGCCGTTCGTGCTTCTATCTGGTACAGCGGGAGCTGCGGTCTTTCTCGAATTGACCCTGATCTGAATGCCGCCGGGTGTGGTCAAACCAAGACCCTTGGTTGCAGTCTTTCCGGCAGCATCCAAAGAAGGATCCGCATCGATGCTGGCATCGGAAAACTCCCATAAAAGCCTAGGAGTTACCGGTGTTGTAACGTCCAGTGCAAAATAAGATGAATAGCCGACTCCGTCTATCGGCGTATTGATGCATTTATTGTCAGGCCCGGCCGCACTTGTTTTATTGCAGCTTACGCCAAGGTTGCGAGATGCTCCCCCCAATCCCATGCTGCCGAGAAGTATGCTTCTCCAGCTTGTATTTTCACCATCAAGGACGTTTGAAGAAAGCGTCGTTTGTCGCGGACATTCCCAGTAGTTACTTTGGGAACAACCAGTATATTTGTTGATTGAGGCATCGAAAAGCAGTGGCGCCCCATCGACAAGAAACTGGTGGCAATAATTGGGGTCTGAACAGTTTTTAAGATATGGCAGCGCATTTTTGGGAATGTATGCCCATATCTCCTTGCCGATATCGGTAGTATCGGTAATCTCGGCAATCTTGAAGGGATTGTTTGGATCTTTCAGCGTGGAAACCAGGCCGAGCTTGAATGCATGCATCATCCCGTCATTTGAACCTGCATAGACGTAATTATTGGACTTGTAGTCATTGGATTTTGTAAACATGCCATATGAAGTATCGCCATATTCAATTTCATATTTGTTCTGCGCTTCGTTTCCCTGAATCTGGGGAGTCGAGTTGATAACATCCCCGAGTTTCCACTCCGTATTGTTTATCACCTTGCGGGAACGCAGCACTGGAAGGATGCTGTCATCACCATCGCTGCCGCGCACATAGTTGATAATCTTGTCAACCTGGTTATTAGTGAGTGCACTGACACCCAGGAGAGGCTTCAGTATAGTTCTTTTTGGATCCGTCACCGTGAATGCATTTGCTGCATTTGTGAGAACCTGAGTGGAATCAAGCAGCGTATATATTGTTCTGTCAGTAGCGGCACGTGTATGCAGCAGATCCCCAGCCTTCCAAAGTGCCTTGACTGTAAGAGAGTCGTTTCCCGGCGTCCTGTCGGAAGCGAGGTTGAGCTGATAATCCTGGACCGTATCCTCGTAGATGCCGCTGAATTTAACAATAGGATCTACATAGAACCAGAGCGCCTGAATGTCCCCCATCCATTTTTTATCAAAATCGTCGGGCCATTTGGGATAAAAGAGCGCCTGAATGATGTTCGCCCCCCGCTCGCCGCTCTTGTTATTGGCAACAGCAGCGGCCGTTCCGGAAGAGACATTGGCGGAAATATCATCAAAGGCGCTCTGCAATTGAGATTGCATAGTATCCGCATTGATCGCCTGGTAAAAAGTCCCTCCCGACTTTGTTGCGGTATTTTTCATCATGGTTGCCGAGTTACATTCATCGGCAGGTGTGTATATATC
>JBAVTM010000220.1:0-3322 GCA_049696195.1 Desulfuromonadaceae bacterium
CCCTTTCGGCCTGGTTTCTGCTCCCCATCTTTCTCGTCCCCGGCGCCGCCGGACTGTATGCCCGTTCCTACTGGCATGCCGACCACCACCCCGCCAACGTTTGCAGGATGACCTTCTTTTACGGTATCATGGCCGCCGCCATGAGCGGGGTTGTGCTGGCCCGGGACGGGATCAGCTTCCTGTTCGCCTGGGAGATCATGGCGCTGGCCGCCTACTTTCTGGTCTCCACGGAAGATGAAAAGCCGGAGGTGGGCGAAGCCGGCACACTGTATATGATCACCACCCACACCGGGACGCTCGGCCTGTTTGCGCTCTTCCCGCTCCTGAATCTGCTGACCGGTTCCTGGCTGTTCCCCGCGCCGGCTTCGATGCCGGCTTCTTCCGGGCTCTCCGCAGCGGTCTTTCTGGTCGCCCTGTTTGCCTTCGGGATGAAGGCGGGCATCATGCCGCTCCACATCTGGCTCCCCTCGGCCCACGCCAATGCCCCCAGCCATGTTTCGGCCGCCATGTCGGGCGTGATCCTCAAGGTCGGGGTGTACGGGCTGATCAGAACGCTGTCGTTTTTTGACGGTGTGCCGCTCTGGTGGGGGTGCTGCGTGCTGATCCTGGGGGTGGTATCCGGCGTGGCCGGCGTGGCCTTCGCGATCGGCCAGCACGATCTGAAGCGGCTGCTGGCGTATCACAGCATAGAAAATATCGGCATTATCTTCATGGGGATCGGGGTGGCGCTGGTCGGGCAAGCGGTCGGCTCTCCCTCCATGATGATCCTCGGTATGGGCGGGGCGTTGCTGCATGTCCTCAACCATGCGCTCTTCAAGTCGCTGCTCTTTCTGGGAGCCGGTTCGGTCATCCATGCCACCGGCACCCGTGAAATAGACCTGATGGGGGGGGCGGCCCGGCGGCTCCCCTATACGGCCCTGCTGTTCGGAATCGGTGCGGTGGCAATCTGCGGCCTTCCGCCACTTAACGGTTTTGTCAGCGAGCTGATGATCTACCTCGGTTTTTTTCGGGGGATCCAGGGAGAGGGGGGAGGGGCGGCCGCCGCAGCCCTGGCCGCTCCCGCTCTGGCCCTGGTCGGCGGGCTGGCGGTGGCCTGTTTTGTCAAGGTATACGGCATCGTGTTCCTGGGAGCGCCCCGCACAGAGACCCATGCGGCGCGGCATGAATCCGGGTGGCAGATGCTGCTGCCGATGCTGCTGCTGGGGATGATCTGCATTTCCATCGGACTGGCTCCCGGTCTTGTGGCCGGTCCGCTGGGGCGGGTCAGCCTGACGGTTCTCCCCCTGCCGGCCGGGAAATCGTGGCTCTCGCTGCAGGAGCTGGTTCCGACGACGATGATAACGCTTTCTGGGGTGGCGCTGCTGCTGCTGATCTCCCTTTGTGCCCTCTGGTACCGGCGGCGCCTGGCGGGGGCACCCTGCAGCGAAACCGCTACCTGGGGATGCGGTTACCAGCGTCCATCCCCCCGGGTGCAGTACAGCGCCTCATCGTTCGCCGGAATGCTGACCGCCCTTTTTGCCTTTATTCTGAAGCCGCAGAGTCACCGGCCGGCGGGAATCGCCGGACTTTTCCCCGGGAACGCCCGTTTTTCCAGTCATGTTCCTGAAGCGGTGCTGGAACTCCTGTACATTCCGGCGCTGAAGCGCCTCTATGCCCGTTTTTCCCCCGTTCGCAGGCTGCAGAGCGGCATCCTGCAGCAGTATGTTCTCTATTCACTGATAACACTGATCGTATTGCTGGTAGCCAGTTACTTCTGACGAGGAGACAGCGCGATGAGCCCGACCGGCACTATCAATGAGCAGCCGATATCACACCGCATAAATTGGGTTTTTGATCTGGCCCGGAAATACTCGGCCGAGTTCTGTTCTCCGGAGGCCTTCCTCGCCAGGGAACGGTATCTTGCGCTGCATCCGACCGCCATTGCCGTCCTGAAATGCATGGACGGACGGATCAACATCCCGGTAGCAACCAACACACCTCCCGGCATTATGCAGCCGTTCCGCAATCTGGGGGGGATGTTCGATATGGGATGGCCCCATCTTGGCGAGGTGCTGGCCCAGTATGTCCAGCGCATGGTGAGAAGCGGCCGGCGGGTCCTGATCCTGATCACCTACCACTTTTCTCGCGGTGATGTTCACCGGGGCTGTTCCGGCTTCAACTGCGATACCGAAGCTGCAATAGCCCACACCCGCCAGATCCGGAGCCAGATGGAGGCAATCTTCGGCGCCGCCCATGCCAGCGTCTATCCCCTTATCTGCGGTTTTGAAACCGATGAGGATGCGCTGCTGCTGCACAGTTCCGACGGGGATATCCTGGATCTGTCCGGAAATATAACTGTCGATGAGCTGGCAGCCGAGCTGGCGCTCCATTTCCATGACATGCCGGGCGAAATGCGGAGCGACCTGCTGCCGCTCCTGGCCGGCAACCTTTCCCACATCAAGGGATTGCGTCAGGAGCGGCGATCGCTGGTTGTCGAACATCGAGAATGGATGATCTGTCTGGGGCGCGGTTTCGACTTTCTCCATACCCCCAACCTGGCCCTGATCGTCGGGCCGTACAGCCCGGACCTGGCCGATCCGATCCGCAAGGCGGCGGCAATTATCGAAAGCAACATGGCGGCCGGGAGAGTTCCCGCCGACGGTTTCCTGCTGCTCGCTTCGGTGCCGTACGACGAAATAGGGGTTGACCTGGCCCGCGCGGTGATGAAGTCCCATTTTCTTTCCAGATTTGCCGCCGAAGTGATTGAACAGGATTTTCCCGATCTGGCCGGGAAAATGATCCGCCGCACCGCGGTGCTCGACTGGAATTCGCGCAGGATCGAGGCGCTGCCGGAATCAAGCGGGGTCTAAGATCGCCCATTAGCTGATTCAGATTGATTCCAGGCAGGCGAAGATCAAACAACAAGCCGCTTAACCAGCTTCGGGTAGCATCTGCCTTCCCATCCGAGCGCCTATCTACTTACATGATGGTTGACAATATAATTATATACCATACAATGGTTACCATCATATGGTAATATAAATATAGCAACGAGGATTCAACATGCCAAACCCCTTTTACATAAAGCAGTTACCGCTTGACGCTCCTTTTTGTAACCGCAAAAAGGAGATCGCTGAACTGTGCCGATTGGCTGAATCAAAAAATGACGTTGTCATTCATTCACCCAGGCGCTTTGGAAAAACCTCTCTTGTCCGCAGAGTACAGAAGGAACTGGCTGATCGGGGAGGACTCACAATTTATGCCGATTTCTTTGGAGTTGGCTCAATAGATGATGTTGCAGCCCGAATGACGGAAGCGGTCTTTCGTGTGACCCATAAGAATG
>JBAVTM010000221.1:0-5556 GCA_049696195.1 Desulfuromonadaceae bacterium
TCCCCGCGGCTGCTGAGTACTATCGGGGCCTTTAATGACAAGGTGCCGCCGCTCTGCAGTGCATCCTCCATGCGGGAATAATTCTTCCGGTAGCCCCGCTTCGACCGCGCAAGGTAGGTCTGGTAATCATCATAACTGTGATATGAAAGCGCAACCGGAATTTTGCCGATCGTATGAGCACGAGGGTAGGAAACCAGGGCCCCGCTGTCAAACCGGGAAACCATCTGTTCCCATGTGACTGCGTGGGAGCGGTACCATTCCTGCTTGGCCGGATGATTGAAGAACTCCCAGCGTTCCTCCTCGATGTCGGGCTGCAGCCAGGTAATACTGAGAGTTGATGGCGAATTCATAGCATCTCCGCTGCATAAAAAACCACAGGGAGGGTATCCCTGTGGTTTGGATTCTGGTTTAATATAGCATTACTGCGGTCAGCCGGGCAACGATTATCAGAGCATCTGCCTCTTCAACAGGACAAATTATTTCAAGGTGCCGTATTCTTCCAGCTCCGGCTTCATATTCACCATCTCGCGGATCTCGCTCCATTCCTTGAAGTCAACCGCGGCATCATCGCCTTTCATTGTGGCTATAATATCGAAATAGTCCATCTGATATTTGCTCTTTATTACCTCGGCGGCCGGCTTAACTTTCACTGCATACACTGTCTGAACCGACTGATGGTCAAATTTGCGCCAGTACTGCTCATCCTTCAAACCGATGTATTTCCTCCCTTCCAGCGCGGTGATCACCGCTTTGGTGTTGAATGTTTTTGCCTGCTCAACAGCGGTTTTGTATTCATGCAGGATTACATATGCCGAAGCACCGGATGTCGTTGGATAGCGGTTGTAGCGCTCCTCGAATTTTTTTACGAATGCAATACCCTTTGGATAATTATATTTAAACGGTACGCTCCACATCCAGGGTGTCGCCCCGATAATCCCTTCCATCGCTTCCGGACCTGCCCCTTGGGCCATATCTTCATTCATCTGCGGGACGATAATCTGCATCCTGTTCTTCAGTCCCATTTCGTCAGCCTGTTTGACGGCAATTTCCATATCGCGCCCGAACAGCGACAACACCAGCACTTCGGCGCCGTGGTCTTTGGCCTCACGCAATGCTGCTTTGAAATCTTTGGCTCCCAATGCGGTAAGAATTTCCGGATACCTCACCGTGTCTTTGGTATTGGTAAAAGCGCGCAGTACGGACTCGGTTGTCCAACCCCAGGTATAATCAGCAGTTATGTAGAAATAATTACGGCCTTTAAAATTCTTGTTAAGATAGTCTGCCATAACTTTTCCGGCAAAATAGGCATCGAAACATTCACGGAAAATATGGCGATGGCCGTACTCACCGGTCGTTTCAGTTGAATACGAGAGTGTTGCGAAAAACAGCCTGTCCTTCTGCAACGCCACCTCACCGGTTGCAATGGCAACGGCACTTGAGGAGCCCCCCAAAATCATCGGAACCCCTTCAACATCGTACAGTTCAGCAGCAGTCGCCTTTGCAATCTTCGCATTAGACTTGGTGTCGCGCAGTACCAACTGTACTTTTTTTCCCAGAATCCCCCCTGAAGCATTTATCTCTTCGACCGCAATTTCGGCGGCACGTTTCTGATCAAGCCCCTGTTTTGCATAGGGACCTGTCTCAGGATAATTGAGCCCGATCTTGACAATACCGGCGTCTGCAGCAAACGAGTCTGAAATATAACAGAGCATCACAAACAAAAACATACTTCCTACTAAACTCACAGCATTAAACGTTTTATTCACTTTATACCTCCTGTTATGAGTACTCATTAAAAATGATACCTTGTTTTATAATACATTATTTTCACAAAATAGAACACAAAAAAAGGGGCGACCATGTGGTCGCCCCTTTCACTGGATGAGAAACAGCAGAGCCCCGGCTAGAGGCTCAGATCTGCATGACCGTGATACAGTTCGTCCCGTTCCCGAGACACATCATCGCTCTCCAGATAATCTTCAAAACTCATGATGCGGTCAATTACGCCCCCCGGAGTGATCTCGATAATCCGGTTGGCAACCGTTGAGACAAACTCATGGTCATGGGAGGCAAACAGGATCACCTCACTGAAGGCAATCAGGCCGTCATTCAGGGCGGTGATCGATTCCAGATCCAGATGGTTGGTCGGCTCATCGAGGATAATCACATTTGCTGCGGTCAGCATCATGCGTGACAACATGCAGCGAACCCGTTCACCGCCGGAGAGAACAGTAGTTTTTTTCAAAGCTTCTTCGCCCGAGAACAGCATTCGGCCGAGAAAACCGCGCGCAAAAGTTTCACCTTCCGTGGGGGGTGAATACTGACCCAGCCACTCAATCAGACTCATCTCGCGTTCAAAATACTGGCTATTTTCCTTGGGAAAATAGGCACTGGTAATGGTAATACCCCAGCGGAAACTCCCGCTGTCCGGCTCCAGCTCACCAGCCAGAATCTGAAATAGTGTTGTTCGAGCGAGGACATTGCCTCCGACAAAAGCGATTTTATCCCCCTTGCGTACGATCAGGTCGAGATTATTCAACACCTTGACCCCGTCAATCTCTTTGGTCAATCCCTCAATTTCCAGAATAATGTCGCCGCAGGGTCTCTCCGGCTTGAAGACCACATGCGGATATTTACGGGATGAGGTCGGCATATCCTCCAGAGTAAGCTTGTCAAGCAGTTTTCTGCGCGATGTAGCCTGCTTTGCCTTGGATGCATTGGAGCTGAAACGCTGGATAAAAGCTTTAAGTTCATCCGCTCTTTCAGATACTTTACGATTTTCGTTCTGCTTCTGCTTCAAGTTTAACTGACTGGCATGATACCAGAAATCATAATTGCCAACATAAATCTGAATCCGCCCGAAATCGATATCAGCGGTATGTGTACATACCTGGTTGAGAAAGTGACGGTCATGCGACACCACGATAACCGTATTGGGGAAACGGAACAGAAACTCTTCCAGCCATTGTATCGATTTCAGATCGAGGTTATTGGTCGGTTCGTCCAGCAGCAGTACATCAGGATTGCCGAACAGTGCCTGGGCCAGCAGCACGCGCACCTTGTCACCAGCCTCAAGCTCCTTCATCTGCTTGCCCCGCAGCTCTTCTGGGATCCCCAGACCGTTCAGAAGCACGGCTGCCTCGGATTCGACTTCATAGCCGTTCATTTCAGCGAACTCACCTTCAAGCTCGGCGGAGCGTACCCCGTCCTCTTCCGTGAACTCGGCCTTGGCGTAGATCGCCTCTCGTGCCGTCATGACATCGTACAACCGTTTATGTCCCATGATGACGGTGTTGAAGACGGTCTCATCGTCGAAGGCGAACTGGTCCTGACGAAGAACCGCAATCCGCTCACGGGGACCGACTATTACCTCCCCTTTATCGGCATCCAGCTCGCCGGCAAGAATCTTGAGAAAGGTAGACTTTCCCGCCCCGTTTGCTCCGATCAACCCATAGCAGTTGCCGGGGGTGAACTTGATGTTGACGTCTTTGAAAAGTACCCGTTTACCGTAGGAAAGTGTGATATTTGATGCTGCGATCATGCCTTGATGCTCCTTGCGAAGAAATAAAAAACCACAGGGCTTTTGTGAGCTCTGTGGTTCACTAACTATTCAGTAATATCACAGTATTCAGTCCTTGAGCAATATATTTCATTAAAAGCAAGGACGGAACAGGCTCCGCCACATTTGACTTTACCTCGCCACAGATGCTATTCAGAACCTTTCAAACTCAAGGAGTCACCGTGTCACACACAAAGAGCAGACTGTTTGCCGTCATATCGAAACGCCCCCGCCTGATTCTGGCGCTTGCCCTGCTGTTTTCCGCCCTGTCCGTCATCTACACGATCAATAACATGACTTTCCTGACCGGCCGCGATGACCTGATGCCGAAGAACGCCCCCTTCCAGGTCGATTACCGCGCCTACAGAGCCGAGTTCGGCGACCAGGAAGAGATCGTGGCGGTAATCGAATCGGACGACGCGGTGAAATCCACCCGCGCAGCCGACGCGCTGTATGCCGCACTCAGCCAGGAAAAAGGTGTTTTCCGCGAGGTATTCTACCCCGGCGGTCTCCCTTTCTTCCGGAATAACGGTCTGCTGTTCATGCCGCTGGAAGACCTGAAAAACCTGCGCCACACCCTGACCATGGCCTCCCCGGTGCTCAAAGAGCTGGCCGCCGCCCCCTCGGTCCAGACCCTCTTCACCAGCCTGACCGGGCAGATCGACCGCTACCTGAAATCCGGCGATCCGAGCGACCTGGCAAGCCTGACCTTCATGCTGACCACGCTGGACAAGGGGTTCAAGGCCTTCGACGGCAAATCCAGCGGTCTCTCCATGGATTCCTTCCTGAAGGGGAACGGCGACGGTAAGCCATCCATGCTGGAGAGTGCGGGGAAGCAGCAGGTCATCACGCTGCTGCCGGTCAAGGACGAAACAAGCTTCGTCGCTTCGGAAAGGTCCATCAAAGCCGCCCGGAAGACCCTGAAGGAAACTCTTGCCAGGCCGGAATTCAAGGGGGTCACCGGCGGCCTGACCGGCGTGCCGGTGCTGGAATACGAGGAGATGGCCACCAGCCAGCGCGACCTGGAGATCGCCACGGTTCTCTCCCTGTCGCTCACCGTCATCCTGCTGCTGTTCGCCTTCCGCGGCCTGCTCAACGTCATCGCCGCCATGGTGTCGCTGGTCGTCGGCATCTGCCTCTCCTTCGGCTTTGCCACGTTTGCCATCGGCCACCTCAACATCCTCTCCATGGTGTTTGCGGTCATGCTCATCGGCCTGGGGATCGAATACGGCATCCAGGTGGTGCTGCGCTACCAGGAGGAGCTGCGGAGAGGTGCAAACGGCATGGATGCCATCGAAACCGGCCTGAGTGCCAATATCCGTTCCATCGTCATGGCAGCGGCCACCGTGGCCCTGGCCTTTGCCACCTTTGCCTTCACCGATTTCAAGGGGATTGCCGAACTGGGCATCATCGCCGCCGGAGGGGTGTTCATCTGTGTGCTGGCCACCTTTACCGTGCTGCCGGCGATGCTGGTTCTGCTGGAGCGCTTCAGGAAGAGCCCCCCTGCCCCCCACCAGCAAGCGGATGAAACCGGGAACTCCAGATTTCACGCCCTGTTTGCCAATCCGAAGCCGGTCATCGCCGCTACGCTGCTGCTGTCCGGCATCTGTCTCTACCCTGCCCTGACGATGCGCTTTGATTACAACCTGATGAACCTCCAGGCCAAGGGGCTGCAGTCGGTGGAGTATGCCTACAAGCTGATGCGGAGCAAGGAGAATTCCGGCTACTTCGCCGTGGTGACCGCAAGGGACAAGGGAGAAGCGGAGCAGCTGACCAAGCGGCTGGAAACCCTCCCCTCAGTCGACCACGTCGTCAGCACGCTCTCGTTCATGCCGGATCGGCAGGGTGAAAAGCTGGCCGAGCTTGCAACACTCCGCGCCGTCATGGACCAGGTCAAACCGGTGCCCTATGAGGAGAACCTGCAAGTCATGGCCCTGCCGGCGGTCTTCGAGAATTTCCGCGACCGGGTGGAGAAGCTGAAAAACAAACTGGAAACC
>JBAVTM010000222.1:0-3094 GCA_049696195.1 Desulfuromonadaceae bacterium
CGGCGAACAAAAAAGCCGCCCGACTATAGCAGAGCGGCTCCTTTCATATCAAGAAAAAACACCCGCGGCGGCCGTTTGGAGGTCTCCTCATGCGGCCGCGCCATACGGTTGAAACGAGACGCCCGGACAACTGGCTGCCGGAACTGAAACGGCATCACTCCTGTTCTGTATGGCAGCGCCGTGGTCCGGTCATGATGCCGAGGCCGCCAGGACGAGCGTAGTGCTCTGCAGGTTCAGTTCAGCAATCATCTCCTGTCGGACGGTACGAATTTTTTTCATATACGCATTTGCCTGCGGACCCTGTCCACAATAATACTTTTTGGCACGTTCGAGGTTTCCCTGGGCCATGTCAAGTTTGGCATAAAGCTCGCAGACCGCTGCTTCGGCGCATTTGGCATCGTCAAGCATGTCTTTGGGGGAATAGCCGTGGCTTCGGGCGCGGTACGGCATCAGCTGCCAGACTCCACGAGCCCCTTTTGATGAAACCGCCCGGGCTGAGAGTCGGTGGCCGCCGGTTTCAGCAAGTGCAATCTCGGCAAGATCAAACGGCATGAAAACGGTGCCGACTGTCTTGTCAAAACAGATTGCAGCCAGCTGTTGTGCTCGCTCTGGTGACGTTCTGCGGGAGAATGCAGACTCGATAACCGCCTGTTGTTTTTTTCGCTGGATAAGGGAAATGCTGCTGCTGTCAAGGATGGAGGGTTCGGTGACCAGCGGCGTGGTTGATTGGGAATCCGCAAGTCTGAACGGGGCATTTTCGCACGCTGTTAATAATAACAGGCACATAAGATAGATAAGTTTTTTTCGCATAATAAAAGAGTAGGGAAGTTGTATCGGCTTTGCCGGAGCGGCGTCGTTGCCCACAGACCTCGAGGGCGTATCTCCGGCGGAATGCTCCTTTCTGAGTTATTTTGTCCCTGAAACGTCAAAGTCCCGATTTTCGGGACTTTGACGTTTCAGTACAATGTTTTAGAACAGTACATCACTAACGGATGTGTGTCAACTTTTTTTCGGATAAACGTAGTAAAATAAAATAGTTATGTTTGTTTTATTCCTTTTCGGACAGCTCTTTGAGCGTTACTCCATCAAGTACTCCGCGCACCTGTTCTTGAACCCGCTTCCATACCGGATGAACATTACAGACTCCGGAACGTCCGCAATCCGAAGGCATGACGACACACCGGTTCGGAACGATCGCCCCTTCAACCGCTTCAACAACTTCAAGCAGGGTGATGCTTTCAGGGGGGCGTCCCAGCATGAACCCGCCGCCGGTGCCCCTGAACGATTTGACCAGCCCCATTTTGCTGAACTGCTGGAAAATCTTGGCAAGAAACGTTGGAGGGACATCAACTGCGGCCGCGATATCACTCAGCAGACATACTTTGTCAATCGGCTTTCCCGCCAGATAGACGATGCCCCTGATTGCATATTCACCTTTACGAGTTAGTTCCATCATGTAAAAACCCCTAGCCCTTGTAAAAAGGATAAGTGCGTTAAAGAAGAAATTTGCTGCCGATAACGCAGAAAATAACTTCTAACGCACTAAAAAGACACTATAACTCCTTTTTAGGGGTTTTGACGTAGCTTGTCAACAGTATTTATCAGGTTTTATGCTGTTTGTCCCGGTAGCTGGTCGTCAATTGAGACCTTCTTCTTGCCGAAGATCAGCGCCACCCAGATACTTATCTCGTACATCAGGTACATCGGGATCATAATGACAAACATGGTGATCAGGTCGGCATGAAAAGCGGCAACAATCGAACTGGCGAGGAGGGCGTATTTCCGTTTGGGAGCTAACAACTGATAATTGACGATCCCGAAGCGGGCCAGCAACAACGTCAAAACCGGTAATTCAAAGATCAGTCCGAAGATCAGAATCAGCCGCAGACAAAAATTAACGTAGGCGCTGATGTTGAACCAGCTTTGCAGCCCTTCGGCTTCATACGACAGGGAAAAATTGATAATGACCGGCCAGATAATGATCAGGAAAAACATGGCGCCGACACAGAACGTCACCGTGGCGGCCGTGACAAATGGAACCACCATCCTTCGTTCGCGTTTCGTCAGGCCGGGTGCTATGAACAGCCAGACCTGATAGAAGACGATCGGCAGAACCATGACAAAACCGGCCAGCATCGAAATCTTGCACTGGATGAAAAACGGTTCCAGAGGCGCACTGTAGTTGAGGGGGCGCTGTTTCTGGGGGGTGTCGATCTCCTGGTCAAGTTTGTAGTGGGCGTACATCGAAGGGGCAAGTTCTTTGACTTTGAGATAGACGTCCTTCTTGATGCCGGTCAGATAGGTCTTGCCGGTCAGCGGTTTTTCGATGAAACGGAGAAGGTCGCTGGAGAAGTTCCAGGCCACGCCCATTCCGACCACGACAGCGATAACAATGACGACCAACCGTTTGCGCAATTCAACGAGATGTTCGATAAAGGGGATTACTTTTTCTTCGCTCATGCATTCTTCCTATCACAGCGGCATACCGGCTTGCAACCTGAATCAGCCTGCAAAGCGTTTGGTGGGTGTCAGGGCATTGAGCTGAGCTGGAAAAGCGTTTATGCGGGGGCGGGGGAACTGTTCCAAGTATCAATATTCATAGACTGTCCTTATTTGTTCAACGGTTCGCGCAGTTGACCCGTTCGGGCAGCTTTTCCGCCCGACCGGTGTCCAACTGTCTGGGTGGGACTTCGCATTTTTAGCTTTCTACCATTTTACTCTTGTCTCGTGTCAAGGGCTGACCTCTTTGGGTTGTCTCCTGTCGTTGACGATCCGCCGGATGCGCCAACGCATCACCGCGGCATCAGCGCGAACACACCCCAGCCAAGGTATTCACGCGTGTAAGCGGCGTAGCGCTCGGGTTCCGAGGTCAGTTCGGCTCGAACATCTTTCGCTAACTCGTCGTCGGGATTGGCTTCAAGCCATCGGCGCATGGTGAGCCATTTGGCCGCCTCATATCTGTCCCATCCGTCTTGGTCAGCCAGAACCATTTCAACGACGTCATAGCCAAGGTGGCCGAAAGACGCGAGAAGTTCTGGAAGCATGAGAAAGTCGGAGATTGAGTTGGCAAGACACCCCTTGGCAACATCTTCCG
>JBAVTM010000223.1:0-15239 GCA_049696195.1 Desulfuromonadaceae bacterium
CCTTGAAGAGGTCTCTATTTCAACCACCCGAACCTGTATTGTTGTCAGGGTTTTAAACGATGATCTTTTTGCCGCCCTTATAATGAGTCGTGACGGAAATATCGGCAAGGGGCGGTATATGCTCAAGCTCAAATCATTTGAAGTACTACGGGAGCTTTCATAACCATGAAATTTCTGGTACTGCACGGCCCTAATCTGAATCTGCTTGGAAAACGTGAGCCCGGGATCTACGGCAGCCAAACACTTGCGGATATTGATGCTTCACTGGAGGAACTGTCCGCAGAGCTGGGGTGCGAACTTTCCTTTTTTCAGTCCAACACCGAAGGCGAGCTGATCGATGCTATTCAGGCCGCTGCGCGTGACTCACACGGCATATTGATCAACCCGGCGGCATATACCCACACCAGTATCGCAATTCGCGATGCTCTGTCGGCTGTGGGGCTTCCCTGTGTTGAGGTACACCTATCCAATATCCACCGCCGGGAATCGTTCAGACATATCAGCATGGTCGCCCCGGTTGCAATCGGCCAGATCTGCGGATTTGGCCATGACAGCTATCTGCTCGGCTTGCGTGCATTATTTAACTACGTTAAAAACAAATAAATATACATACACCAATAACATCTGTTTTACTGCCGTATATAAAAACAGTTTGTAGTCAGGGTTTCATTTATGCTAAAAAGCAGGCGTTCCCGTATGAAGCGGTTCTTTGAAGAATATTCGCTTAATGCCGTATTATTGACTAATCTCGTGAATATTCGATATATGTGCGGCTTCAGTGGCACTGAAGGGGCACTGCTGTTGTCGCAGGATCATGCGTGGTTCCTGTGTGATTCGCGGTATACCGCTCAGGCCGCTGAAGAAGTTCAGGGCGTTGAAATCAGGGAATGCGCCCCGATTCGTATTGACACGATAGCCGCTTTGGCGCACGAATACGGCTTTGACCGGATTGGCTTCGAAGCCGCTCATACGACTGTCAGCGCCTTTCGGCGGATGTCCGGCAGGTTGACCGGAATTGAACTGGTTGAACTCGGCCCCGATCTCGATGAAATCCGCATCTGTAAAGACCGCGCCGAAATAGAACAGCTCGAATCGGTTGCGACACTTTCGTCTCAGGCTCTTGGGGCAGTACTGGGGAATATCAAGCCCGGTGTTCGAGAAGTAGACATCGCCCTTGCACTCGAATTTGAGATGCGGCGACGTGGCGCGGATGGCAAGGCTTTCGATTTTATCGTCGCTTCCGGGGAGCGGGGCGCCATGCCGCATGGCAGGGCCAGCGACAAGATCATTCAGCCAGGCGAACTGGTAACAATTGATTTCGGTGCGTTAAAAGACGGCTATCATTCAGATGAAACGGTCACAATTGCCTGCAAAAAGCCCGGAATCAGAGCGCAGGAGATTCACTCAATTGTCAGGACGGCACATGATCTCGCCATTGATGCGGTCAGGCCTGGCATAAGCTGCAAGGATCTGGATGAGGTTGCCAGGTCATACATCCGTGATAAAGGGTACGGAGAGTATTTCGGGCACGGATTGGGACATGGCGTCGGCCTGGAAATCCACGAAATGCCGACCCTTTCTCCGCGGAGTACCGGTGTATTGGAAGAGATGATGGTCATTACTATTGAGCCAGGCATCTATATCCCCGGCTTCGGGGGGGTCAGGATCGAAGACACCGTGGTCGTGACCCGTGATGGCTGCCATGTCATAACCAGCGCCGATAAAAACCTGCTGGTTCTGTAAATCTGCGAATGAAGTTCAAAACTATTTGATGCACCACCATTAGACTGACGCTAAAAGGAGACGAATTGAAATGGATATCAAAGATCTGAAGCTGCTGATAAAACTTGTGACTGAAACAGATATTACCGAATTTGAAATGGATAATTCCGATGAGAAAATTATCATCAAACGCGGCCACAAGCCGGAATACATTACGGTTGCCGCGCCTGCGGCACAGCAGTATGCGCACCCCGGTTATCAGGCAGCTCCGGCTTTTGCGGCCGCTTCACCGGCTGCTGCACCGGCTGCCCCTGCAGCTGAAGCCGGCGATACGCTGAATTCTCCGATTGTCGGTACATTTTACGCTGCCCCCGGCCCCGAGGAGGCTCCCTACGTGACTGTCGGTCAGGTTGTGGAAAAAGGACAGGTACTCTGTATCGTGGAGGCGATGAAATTGATGAACGAGATTGAAGCCGAGTGTAAATGCAAAATCATAAAAATCTGCAAAGAAAATGCACAGGCGGTAGAGTTCGGTGATCCACTGTTTGTAATCCAGAAACTTTAATTTCATTCCAGAGCGGGGTTCGCCTTCATGTTTCATAAAGTACTTATTGCCAATCGCGGCGAGATTGCCGTCAGGATTATCAGGGCTTGCAAGGAGCTGGGCATCAAAACGGTGGCGGTCTACTCCCAGGCTGACATTCACTCTCTGCATGTCAAGCTGGCCGACGAGAGCGTCTGCATCGGGCCTGCTTCAAGCGCCCAGAGTTACCTCAATATCAACGCCATTATCAGTGCGGCGGAATTGACTGATGCCGAGGCGATCCATCCCGGCTACGGTTTTCTGTCCGAAAACGCTAATTTTGCCGAGATATGTGAAAAGTGCGGCATTATCTTCATCGGACCGACCGCCGAGAGTATGCGCATCATGGGCGACAAAATCAGTGCCCGTCAGGCGGTTATCAAACAGGGGGTGCCGATTCTCCCCGGTACCAAGGAAGGCGTTAAATCGGTTGAGGATGCCGTCAAGGTCGCGAAGGAAATCGGTTTCCCGGTTATCATCAAGGCCACTGCAGGCGGCGGCGGGCGCGGCATGAAAATAGTCCATTCACAGGCTGCCCTGCCGAACGCGTTTGCAACCGCTCGTGCAGAAGCCCAATCCGGATTCGGCAATCCGGAAGTCTATATCGAAAGGTATTGCGAAAAACCGCGCCACGTTGAGATCCAGATTCTGGGTGACAAGCATGGCAATGTTATTCATCTGGGGGAACGGGACTGTTCAATCCAGCGTCGCCACCAGAAATTGATCGAAGAGGCCCCTTCCACGGTTGTTACGCCTGAAATCCGTAAAGCCATGGGTGAGGCCGCCGTCAGGGCAGCTGTTGCAGTAGGTTATAACAGCGCCGGCACAGTTGAGTTTTTGGTCGATAAGCAGAATAACTTTTACTTCATGGAGATGAACACCAGGATACAGGTTGAGCATCCGGTGACCGAAATGATTACCGGCGTGGACCTGGTCCGGGAGCAGATTCGTTCAGCCGCCGGCATACCGCTTCGCTTCAAACAGGAAGATATCCAGTTCAGGGGGCACGCGATAGAGTGCCGCATCAATGCGGAAGATCCGTTCAAATTCACCCCCTGTCCCGGTAAAATCACCGCGTATCATCCACCGGGCGGCTTCGGTGTTCGTGTCGATTCGTTTGTGTATGACCAGTATACCGTTGTGCCTAATTATGATTCACTGATCGGGAAGTTGATTGTTCACGCCGATACCCGTGAGGAAGCGATAAAGCGGATGGCGCGTGCGCTTGACGAATTCCGGATTGAAGGGATTAAGACCACTATTTTCTTTCATAAGCGCATCATGGCTCATAAGGATTTTATTGACGGTGATATCGATACCTCTTTCCTTGAACGAATCGTGTTGGAGTAGATGCCATGGACTTTCCCGATGAACTGAAATATTCCAAAGAGCATATCTGGGTCAGGGTTGAAAACGGGACGGCAGTAATTGGGATCACCGATTTTGCCCAGGAGGATCTGGGTACGGTCAGCGGAGTGGAACTGCCTGCGGAAGGGGATGAAATAGAGCAGGACGATTCAATCGGCTCAATTGAGGCACAAAAAACGGTTGCTTCTATTTACGCACCATTCAGCGGGACCGTACGGAGCGTAAATCATGAAGCGTTGGAGAATCCTGAGCTGCTCAACGACGATCCTTACGACGGCGCCTGGCTGATCGAAGTATCGCTGGACGATCCCGAAGAGCTGAAAAATCTGTTGTCATCCGATGATTATCTCGATTATATCGAAAACAGAGATTAGTTTATGACGTAACCTGTGGTATAAGGGCGGGATCATGCAGTGATCTCGCCCTGTTTTATTTGAAAGGAACTAAACGTGCGATTGCCGATACTGTTGCTACTTTCGATGCTGATTCTTCCGGTTACAGCCTATTCTTCCGAAGCTCCGCTGATCCTGACTCTTAACGATGCCATCCGAATGGCTGCCGAGAAGAATCTCGACGTACGGGCGGAACTTTACAATCCGGCCCAGTTCGAGGCTGATATTAACCGCAACCGCGCGATATATGACCCCGTTCTCGCTCTTCAGGCCGACTATACCGATTCTACGACCGCTACGTTCAGTTCAAGAGGAGCAACTGTCGAGTCGAAGTCCCTGGTTCTCAATTCTTCCATCAGCCAGCTTTTGTGGACTGGCGGTACAGCCGCTCTTACATTCAACAATGGTTATACAAGCATCAACAGCGGCAATGTTTTCAATCCTTCTTTAACCGGCTGGCAGACCGGACTGGGTGCCAGCATCAGTCAGCCTCTTTTAAAAAATGCAGGACGTGAGGCGACCGAAATAGCCATTATTCTATCCCGATCCTCAAAATTCGCATCCCTCGAACGATTCAATGCCCTTCTGCTGACAACCGTTGCACAGGTCCGCACCGAATATTACAAGCTCCACAGCCTGCGGGAGGAACGGGATGTAAAAAAAGTCTCGCTGGAACTGGCGCGAAAGATTCTTTCCGATACCCAGGCGCGTGTCAAGGCTGGAGTTCTCCCCGCGATGGAGGTGCTTAACGCCGAATTCGGTGCGGTTACCCGCGAAAAAGAGCTTATTGATGCCGAACGGGCAGTGAGTGATCAGGTTGATGTTCTGCGCCTGCTCCTGCAGATTGACGCCAAATTCAGTGATCTGCAAACGGTCGATCTGCCGACGCGTGAACGGTTTGACGCAATCGAAAGTGACGCGATCCAGAAAGCGTTAAACCGCCCTGACATACGGGAGCAGAAGCGCAATCTGGAACTGAATGAACTTCAAACCAGATATTTAAGCCAAAAGACCCGTCCCGATCTGACATTGACCGCTTCAACCCAGTTAACCGGCCTCGACAGAACCTACCAACGGAATCTGGACAAGGTTCTCACCCTTGATTACCCGGTCTGGAGTGTCGGACTCAATTTCATTTACCCGCTCGGGAATGGCGCGGCCGAAAACGAGTATCGCAAAAGCAGACTGAAAACGGAGCAGGTGTCGCTGCAGCTGCGCGGTCTGGAAGAAAATTCTGTGAATGAAGTCAGAGCGGCCATTCGAGCGATTGTCGCCGGTTATAAGCAGATCGAGGTGACTGACCGGGGGAAAGCTTTTGCGGAAGAGCGTCTGCGAGCGTTTATCCGTAAAAACGAAGTTGGGCTGGCGACTACCAAGGATGTTCTTGACGTCGAAAATGATCTGGCCGTATCCAAGAGCGATCAGATCAAGGCTGTTGTCGGGTATGCCAACGCATTGACCCGCTATTGGCAGGTGACCGGAGAACTCCTGGAACGGGAAGGAGTCCGGGTGGTAGAAGGTGATGCCGATAAATTGTACTCTGCCGTCCATTGATGCTGAGAATCGGCCAGATAGAGTATGCGAATTGCACCCCGCTGTTTGAGGTGCTGCGCGAGCAGAACCCCGGCTCCGGGTACGAATTTGTAGCGGGAGTACCGGCTGAGCTGAACAGGATGCTCCTGGCGGGCGAAATCGACGTATGTCCATCATCTTCCATTGAGTACGCGTATCACCCGGATCGCTACAGGATCCTGCCGCAACTTTCCATTTCGAGCATCGGCGCGGTAGCGAGCGTGCTGCTCTTTTCCAGGCTCCCCGTTGAAAAGCTGGACGGCCGGAAAATCATGCTCAGCTCCGAATCCGCTACCTCCGTAAATCTGCTCAAAATACTGCTTGGTCAGCGTTTTGACTGCTCATGTACCTATGAAGTGGCTTGCCCGGGGACCACTGGTGTCGATGGTGACTCATCCGCCCTGCTGCTTATAGGTGATTCCGCGCTCCGGGCATCCTTGGAAAAATCGGATCTGTTCGTGTATGACCTCGGCGACATGTGGTACTCCTGGACCGGGCTCCCGTTTGTTTTTGCCCTCTGGCTCTGCCGTAATGAGGTCGCCGCAGGCGGGGAACTCCGGAGTCTTGCCCGTCAGCTGATCCGGGCCAAAGAGCTGGTCCCCGGGCGATTGGACCAGATCGCCGCACGTGCGAAAGAGATGAGTTGGCTCGGGTCTGATCGATTGCTGGCGTATTGGCGGGACAATATCTCATATCAGCTTGATGAACGCGCGCAAGCCGGCTTGTTGCTCTACTATGCCAAATGTGCCGGGAGCGGTCTGATAGCCGCAGTTCCCGAACTGCATTTTGCCAATCACATACCAGCGACTGGGTGACCGCAGGAGATTTCGCCGGCAGGGTAACCGTTCAAAGCCGCGGCATAATCGGCAAGAATGCGGGCATGGTCGAAACAGAGCCGTTCCGGCAGTGAATCCAGCCTGAAGACGGCCAGATTCAGTGCGTCATCAGCAGCGCGGGGTATGCCTCGTCCCGTTGCGATGTACACCGTTGAAATCGTATGCATCCGGGCGTCACGCGCCGGGTCGGAATAACATCCCAGTAAACGAAGGTCTGAAATCTCCAGCGATGTTTCTTCGCGCGCCTCCCGAACCGCAGCAGACTCGAGCGACTCCCCGTAGTCTACAAAGCCTCCCGGCAGTGCCCAGCCAAGCGGTTCGTTCCGCCGTTCAATCAGGACTATGCCGCACTCCAGCTCTATAATTATATCTACCGTCGGGAATGGATTGCGATACCGTTTTACCTCGGAACCGCAGGAAGGACAGGTGAGGGTGGTGAACGACATGCGAACCTCTCTGCAATAAAAAAAAGGGGGAATGAAATTCCCCCCTTTGATCAAGGTAACTATGAAACCGAAAACTATTTCTTCTTCTTGGCGCCGGCAGCTTTTTTGGAAGCCTTGAGCGGGTTGACCTTCAAATCGGCAACCGAGAGATCGAGTTTTACGTGGGATGCGAAATTGCAGATTCCGCCGATCCATTTCTTGGCTGGTGCAGGATATGCGCTGCAGACCTGGCCGATGCTGCCGGTCACAATGCGCTCGCACCCTTCACAGTTTTCGGCAATAACCTGGCACGACCCTCCGGTAAATATACATCCCTGTTTTCCCCAAAAGGTACACTCGGTACCTGCAAGTACGGTCTGACACTTCATACTTCTTCCTCCTGAATTTGTTCTGACTGAAAGACTACTTTATCAATTCCTGCCGAGAAATGTCAACGGAAAAATTGACGGGAAACCGGACGGTTCGAGTAGGTAGAGACGGGTATCAGCCGCCGCTGATTGTCAGAAAATTCCTGAGCAGATCCATGCCCCCCTCGGTCAGGATCGATTCGGGATGGAACTGCACCCCCCAGATCGACAGCTCCTTGTGTCGCAATCCCATGATTTCGCCATTTTCCACCCAGGCCGTTACTTCCAGGCAATCGGGGAGAGTCGGGCGATCAACAATCAGGGAATGGTAGCGGGTGGCCGGAAACGGGTTCGGAAGTCCGGCAAACAGCTCCCGGCCGTTGTGAAAAATGGGAGATGTTTTGCCGTGCATGAGGGATGTACTTCGAAGTACCGTGCCGCCGAAGGCATATCCGATGGCCTGGTGCCCGAGGCAGACTCCCAGGATCGGGATTTTTCCGGCGAAGTATGAAATGGCTGCAACGGAAATCCCGGCTTCTCCGGGGGAACAGGGGCCGGGAGAGATCACCAGCCGTTCGGGGCGCAGCGCTTCGATCTCCTCCAGCGTGATCCGGTCGTTCCGGTGTACCTGTACATCTTCGCCCAGCTGGCCGAAGTACTGGACGATATTGTAGGTAAAGGAATCATAGTTGTCGATCATCAGTAGCATGTTATTCGAGCCCCTTCTCTGCCAGTTCAATCGCCTTCATCACCGCCATCCCCTTGTTGACTGTTTCCTGCCATTCGGAAGCGGGGTCGGAATCGGCTACGATGCCGGCTCCGGCCTGAAGATGAACCGTGCCATCCTTGATGACCAGAGTGCGGATGGTGATAGCCAGATCCATGTTTCCGGAGAAGGAAAAGTAGCCGACCGCACCACCGTAGATCTCGCGCCTGACCGGTTCCAGCTCGTCAATGATCTGCATGGCGCGCACTTTGGGGGCGCCGGAGAGTGTGCCGGCAGGGAAGGTGGCCCGCACCAGATCGAATGCGTCCCGGCTGCTTTCCAGTTGGCCCTGTACGTTGGAGACTATGTGCATGACGTGTGAATAGCGCTCGATGACCATGAGCTCGGATACGGTGACCGATCCGGTCGTGCAGACCCTGCCGAGGTCATTTCTGCCCAGGTCCACCAGCATGACATGTTCGGCCCGTTCCTTGGGATCAGCCAGCAGCTCTTCCGCCAGTCGGGAGTCCTGTTCCGGCGTTGCGCCCCGGGGGCGCGTCCCGGCAATGGGGCGCAGTTCCACCCTGTCCCCCTCCTTGCGAACCATGACCTCCGGTGAGGCGCCGACAATAACGGTGTCGTCCAGCCTGAGAAAAAACATGTACGGTGATGGGTTCAGCGTGCGCAGCGCGCGGTAGATATCAAAGGGGTCTGCGGTCAGCTCGCCGCTGAAGCGCTGGGATAGCACGATCTGGATGATATCGCCTGACCGCACGTATTCCTTGGCCTTTTCGACAGAATCCTCGAAGGAGGCGCGGGAGATGTTGGAGAGAAACCGGACCGGTTTGTCCGGGGATGGAACAGCATGAGGCGGCAGATGGGCGCGCAAGCGGCCTATGATGGCGTCTATCTTTGCCGTTGCCCGGGTATACGCTTCGGGCGGCGGGACATCCTCTGTAATGTGCGCATTTGAAACCACTTTTATTTTCTGACGCATGGTGTCAAAAATCACGATGGTGTCTGTTATCAGGAAATAGGAATCGTATGCATCAAGGAGCGCCGGCTTTTCGGTTGCGAGTGATTCAAAGTGCCGAACCATGTCATAGCCAAGATAGCCGACAGCGCCGCCAAAAAAACGGGGAAGTCCATCAACCTCGACAGGGGTGAACTGTGCCAGAAGCTCCTTTATACAGGCAAGCGGATCGGTTGTTTCCTGCCGGACAGTGATTCCGTCGGATATGGTTTCAACCAGGGTCCCCTTTGAACGAATGACCACGGAAGGTGTTGAACCAAGAAAGCTGTAGCGCCCCCATTTTTCACCCCCCTCAATACTTTCGAGGAGATATGAAAAACGCCCGTCGTCGAGTTTTCTGAAAGCGGAGACCGGTGTATCCATGTCTGCCATGATCTCCCGGTATACCGGGATCAGGTTTCCTTTTTCTGCCAGCGTATAAAAGGTGTTTCGTGGTGGGAAAAACATTACGTACCTCACGTAAAATATGTGCTGAAAAAGCTAACACAGGCTCTGCGGAGAGTCAAGTTCAGCAGAAGATGCTCCTGGTCATGATTCGCTCTTGACAACTGTGATCTCCGTATGATTAAGTATGCACATGAATTCAAACCGCTTCTACATCGCTTTCAGCTTTTACTTTTGGTTCGGCTATTTTTTCAGGCCGTCTGCCCGGGTAATCGTGTAAGCGAAGAAGCTATCACACAACACCACAAACCGGGGCAGACGAAAGTCTCCCCGGTTTTTTGCTGTCTGTTTACTCAGTTCAGCCAGGGCCGGGGGGGAACTTTCGGCCCTGGCTGTTTGTGGGAAAGGATCAGGAAATGATTATCGTAATGAAGGCGGGGGCTGCAAAGAAAGACAAGGATGAGGTTCTGAGGCGTATCAAGGAGTTGGGGTACACCTCGCATGTTATTCACGGTACGACACGCGATGTGATCGGTGCGATCGGTGACGAGCGCGGCAAGCTTGCTTTGCAGGCGCTTGAATCCCTGCATGGCGTGGAAAACGTCGTATCAATCCTGCAACCCTATAAACTGGCTTCTCTTGAGGTCAAGAAGGAGGCCAGCGTGGTGAGGATCAGTGAACATGTTGTCATCGGAGGCTCGCAGATCGTGGTCATGGCCGGCCCTTGTTCGGTAGAGAGTGAAGAGCAGATTATTGAATCCGCTATCGCCGTCAAGAAGGCAGGCGCGCATATTCTGCGCGGTGGGGCTTTCAAACCGCGCACCTCACCCTATTCCTTCCAGGGACTTGAAGAGGAGGGGCTGAAACTGCTGGCCAAGGCGCGTGATCTGACCGGGCTCCCTTTTGTAACGGAGGTCATCGACCCTGAAACGGCGGACATGGTCGCAGCGTATTCAGATATATTGCAGATAGGTGCCCGTAACTCCCAGAACTTTGCACTGCTCAAAAAAGTCGGTCAGCTTGGCAAGCCGGTGCTGCTGAAAAGGGGCATGGCAATGACAATCCAGGAACTCCTGATGAGCGCCGAATATATCATGAGCGAAGGGAACCAGTCCGTAATCCTCTGCGAGCGGGGTATCCGTACCTTTGAGACGGCCACCCGCAATACCCTCGATTTGTCAGCCATTCCGGTTCTGAAGGGGAAAACGCATCTGCCGGTTGTCATCGATCCATCCCACGGAACCGGCAATCATCATTATGTCGCTCCGATGAGCTATGCAGCCGTGGCAGCGGGGGCCGACGGACTGATCGTTGAGGTGCACCCTGATCCCGAGCACGCGTCGTCCGACGGCGCCCAGTCGCTGAAACCGGCTAAATTCGAGGCAATGATGCAGAAGTTGCGCCTGTTTGCCGAAGCGGACGGCAGAACACTGTAGTCCGGGTGAACGACAAAAAGCGAGACACAGGGTGGTGGCTCCCAGCAGTTTGGGGAGGCCCCCTGAGTCTCATTGTATTGTTGAGTCGAGGATGGTGCCGCGGATGTATATATTACTGTTTTAGACGTTGCACGCGGATGGCATTTACTTTACGATGCTCTCGTTTTTCAGTGCGTTTTAAATCGTTTGGCACCCGGCAAGCCGAAAAAACTTTATTACTGTACATATCCTGTTTGTCAAAGAGATGGGGGTGATCTATGAATATCAGGAACTTGATTGTTGCGGCTGTCGCTTTGGTGGCGTTACTTGGAGGTGCCGGACCGGGGTGTGCGGCGGAAGTGGAGTCCTCCCTCGAAAAAAGCATGTCCGATACCCTTGATACCTGGCGTGAAGGGCGCTATGAACAGCTTTTCGAACAGTTGGCGCATCGGGGCAAGACCTCCCGCGAAACATTTGTCAGAAAAATGAGTGAATCGACCACACGGCCGGTCTGTTGCTGGCAGAAACTGGAACATTTCAGGGTTTTGAATGAAAAGCGTACCGAGGCCACGGTGTATGCTAAAATCGGGCTTGAAGGCACTCCCGGCGGTGCAGAGTCAACCACCCGGGAATTCAAGCTTACTCACCAGGAAGGGGTCTGGAAGATGCAGCTTGCGGATGTCTTTTCGATTGCAGGGGTGACGGGCGGCAAGGGGAGCGGCCCGAAACGGCACGCCAGGAAGAGCTATTCGTACCGGTAATAACGTAACGGATTATTAAATATATTTCCGCAATCGGGGAACAACGATGAATGACTCAACCGAACGAAGCGATCTGGCGGGATATGCCTGCAGCAGCGGTGCTTCACGAGGTCGTAAACATCCTGAAGAACATCGCGATAATCGTCCGGCCTTCGAGCGTGACCGGGATCGCATTATCCATTGCGCCGCTTTCAGGCGGCTGGAGTACAAGACGCAGGTCTTCGTGAATCATGAAGGCGATTATTATCGCACCCGCCTGACACACTCGCTGGAGGTGGCACAGATCGGCAGGGCTATCGCCCGCAAGCTCCGGCTTAACGAGGAGCTGACGGAGGCACTGGCGTTGTCCCATGATCTGGGGCACACCCCCTTCGGGCATACCGGAGAGGATGTCCTGAATCGGCTGATGCAGGGTTTCGGCGGTTTTGAACATAACATGCAGTCTTTTCGTGTTGTAGACGAACTGGAAGAGAGATATCCCGGATTTAACGGTCTGAATCTGACCTGGGAGGTGCGCGAGGGGATTATCAAACACTCGACCCCCTATGACGCCGCCAGTGAAATCATGGCGGATTTCCTGCCGGGCACCGTCCCCTCCATCGAAGGGCAGATTATCAATTATGCCGACGAAATTGCGTATAACAACCATGATATCGATGACGGCCTGAAATCGGGATACATATCGCTGGAGATGCTGGAACAGGTGGACCTGTGGCATGATGTCTGTTCAGGGGTGCGGCGGAAATATCCGGCAATCGACGATAAACGCCTCGTATACCAGACAATCAGCGCGTTGATAGGATTGCTGATCAGCGACATCTGTACGACCACATCAGCCAATCTTGCCGATCTGGGCATAGCTTCACTGGATGACCTGCGCCGCGTCAATCGCCCCGTTGTGCATTTCAACGCCGACATCACCCGCCGTAATCTGGCGCTCAAAAAGTTCCTGTTCCAGAACCTGTACCGCCACTACAAGGTAGACAAGATGCGGGTAAAATCTGAAATATTCATCACCCGTTTATTTGAAACGTATCTCCGTTACCCCAACCTGCTGCCGCCAAAATACCGGTCACGCCTGGAACGCTTCGGGCTCCAGCGGGTGGTCTGCGACTACATTGCCGGTATGACCGACCGGTTTGCACTTGATGAATACAAACGGCTGTTCGAGCCGTATGAAAGAGTGTAACCATGAAAAAAGCCGCAAAATCCGGACCGTTTGACTTTTTCGCCTTTCTCTCCCGGATGCGTTATATAAGCCGCTGGGGATTGATGCGCAACACCGTTCCGGAAAACATCCAGGAGCACAGCCTCGATGTAGCCGTTATCGCCCATGCGCTTGCAATGATCCGCAATACCTATTACGGCGGCACCCTTGATCCTTCCCGCGCGGCGCTGTATGGAATTTTCCATGATGCCAGTGAAATTTTCACCGGCGATATGCCGACGCCGGTCAAGCATTTCAATCCCAACTTCAAGCGGTCGTTCCATCAACTGGAGGACAGGGCCCGCAGAAAACTGCTGGCGATGCTCCCGCCGGAGCTGGCCGCAGAATATGAGCCGTTGTTCTTTTTCGATGATCAGGAAGAGTATGTATGTCTGGTAAAGGCTGCCGACAGGATTGCGGCACTGACAAAATGCATTGAAGAGGGAAAAAGCGGAAATCGCGAGTTCCGCCGGGCGGAAACGGAACATTTTGAGCAGCTGTCCGCCAGCCGGCTCCCCGAGGTGCTCTACTTCCTGGAGAATTTTCTTCCCGGCTACCGGTTATCGCTGGATGAGCTGAATCTGGGGTAAACCTAAAGAGGAATATATGAAAATAGATTTTTCATCACTTGCGAGCGCAATTGGTCAGCTGGAAAAAAGCATCATGTATGCCAGGTCGGATATGGCTCAACAGGATGATGAATTGTTTGAGCAGTTACGGAACTCCGTCATTCAGTGCTTTGAATTTACCTACGAGCTAAGCTGGAAAATGCTGAAGCGATATCTGGAAGAAACCGCTGCGACTCCGGAAGAAATAGACGCCGGCACATTTCAAAACCTCATACGCAGGGGCAATGAGAAGGGGTTGTTACGTTCCGACTGGGTGCGGTGGAAAGTGTATCGCCAGGCGCGCACCGACAGCAGCCATACGTATGATGGCGACAAGGCCGGGGCGGTGTACGAAATTGCCCCCGATTTTCTGGATGAAGCCCGTTACCTCTATCAGCAACTGATCAGCAGAAATCATCAAGAATGAAGAGCAAGCCGGATATTCCCGTCATTGACCTTAACCGGCGCGATTGGCGTGAGGTTAAGCGGATTCTTGCGCAGTACGTCCCGGAACATGCCGTCTGGGCGTTCGGTTCGCGGGTGTCCGGGCCTGCAAAAACCTACTCCGATCTTGATATAGTAATTATTACGGACCAACCCCTGTCATTAGAACGCATGGCGACGATCAGGGATGCCTTTGATGAATCCGACCTGCCCATTCGGGTCGATGTCGTGGACTGGGCCGCAACCAGCGCCTCATTTCGGGAAATTATACGGCGGAATTACGTTGTTATCCAGGAGGGTAACGTATCGTAAAGTCCGCCTTTAAGGAGTAATCAATTCAAAACTCGGATTAAAACAAACCGCTACGCCACCAGATACTTCTCCACCGCCTCCGGCCCCATGTCATTAATCACCGTAAAAACCTGTTTCGCATCATCGAGGCGCAGCTCTATCCGGCATTCGGCGCCCGGCTCGGCCTTTGTGTAGCGGAGCAGGATTCTGGCGCTTAATCTGAAGAGTTCCTCGTCCTGGCCGCCGACGATGATGGCCACGGGAGTGTTGCCGTCCAGCCAGGTCAGGGCGGCTTCACCCGGCTGACGGGCGGTTTCAAGCTGGTTGTTGTCCCCCTCGCTGCGCCCCATGATCGCCTTGCTCTTCGGGCCGATCCGGAAATGCCGGCCGGTCTTGAGCATCCTGAAATCGCGCAGGTTGAGTTCTTCCGAATGATCGAATGTATCCCTGATCTTGGGGACGAACGACAGCTCGGTCAGCAGGCAGCCACCGGCCGGGCAGGGGTAGTTCCTGACATCCAGATCGTCGGCCATCTGCATCTGCACCGAGCGCGAACGTCCTTCAATTGCCATCAGCTTGTCACGATCCACCCATCCCTCTTTTTCGGGGATGGTCGGTTCGAAATGCCGTGCCGAAAGCGGGCGGAGCAGGAGCCCCTCCAGTCCGCTTTCCCGTTCGATGACCCGCAGGGTGTCCCGGCGCTGGCTCATTGGCCGCTGACCGAGTACCTCTCCGGTAAACACGAAGTCGGCGCCGCTCTCAAGCATATACTCTTTGGCTTTCCTGAGCAGATAGATCCGGCAGTCAACGCAGGGATTGACCCCTTTCCCGTAGCCGTGAACGGGATTGCGGACTATTTCGAGATAGTCCAGTCCCTTGTGCACCACCTTGATCGGAATGTCGTATTCCTGTGCGACCCGGACGGCTTCTGATTTGCAGCCGGAATTTTTTCCGGTACAGTTACAAAAGGGGGAGGTGAAGTTGAGGGCTTCGACTCCGATGCCAAGGTCAAGCATCATCTTGACGGCCAGAGTGGAGTCGAGTCCTCCGGAGAGGAGGGCGATTGCTTTTCGTTTCATAAAGAGCTCCATGGGGCTCCATGACGGCTGACACACTATCCTGTT
>JBAVTM010000224.1:0-5957 GCA_049696195.1 Desulfuromonadaceae bacterium
GACCCGAAAGCGCGCCGCGACTTCTGGGAGCAGATTCACGAACTCGCCGGGCAGGGGCTGACCTTTCTGATCTCCACGCACTACATGGACGAGGCCGAACGGTGCGACCGCCTCGCCTATCTCTCCTATGGACATCTGCTGACCCAGGGAACAGCCCCTGAAGTGATTGCCGCCGCGCAGTTGACTACCTGGTCGGTCAGTGGCCCCGATCTTCATGCCCTCGCCCGGCGGCTCCGCGGAACTCCGGGCGTACAACAGGCGGTCGCCTTCGGCACCAGGCTGCACATCAGCAGCACCGATGCACAGAGCCTTGAACTGGCAATCGCCCCGTTCCGCACGGAACAGTATGCCTGGCAGCAGATCAACCCGGGACTCGAGGACGTCTTCATCCATCTGATGGAGAGTTCGAAGGACAATTTTTCACTATGAGACTCGTATGAAACCGCGGACATCGTTATCGTTTGCGCGCTTCTGGGCGATCGTCATCAAGGAATTTGTCCAGATGCGGAGGGACCGCATTACCTTTGTCATGATTATCGGCATCCCGGTGGTGCAGCTGATGCTCTTCGGCTATGCCATCAACGGAGATCCCAAACACCTCCCCACCGCAGTGCTGCAGGCAGACAGCAGCCCGCAGGGGCGTTCCCTGCTCGCCGCCCTTAAAAACAGCGATTATTTCAGGTTTGTCCGCGAGGTGCATACCGAGGCGGAGGCGGACGCAGCCCTCGCGCGTGGCGAAGTCCAGTTTGTCGTCACCATCCCGGAAAATTTCAGCCGTACCCTGCTGCGCGGCGAAAAGCCCACGCTCCTGGTTGAAGCGGATGCAACCGATCCGACGGCAACCGGCAACGCCATCGCCTCGCTGCGGACACTTGCCACCAGCGCTCTGCAGCACGACCTCACAGGGCCGCTGGCGTTTCTGGCCGGGAGCGACGGTCCCGTAAACCTGCGCGTCCACGCCCGCTACAACCCGGAGGGGATTTCGCAGTACAATATCGTGCCGGGATTGATGGGGGTAGTCCTGACGATGACCATGGTCATGATTACCGGCCTGGCCATTACCCGGGAGCGGGAACGGGGCACCATGGAAAACCTCCTCTCCATGCCGACCCGTCCGCTGGAGGTGCTGCTCGGCAAGATCATCCCCTACATTTTAGTCGGCTACATCCAGGTCGGGCTGATCCTCACTGCGGCACGATTCCTGTTCCACGTCCCGATGACCGGCAGCATCCCGCTGCTGCTCCTGACCTCCTTGGCGTTTATTGCCGCGAACCTGGCGATAGGGATCACCTTTTCCACGCTGGCAAAAAACCAGCTCCAGGCCGTACAGATGACCTTTTTCTTCTTCCTCCCGTCAATGCTGCTGTCCGGGTTCATGTTCCCGTTCCGCGGCATGCCGGAGTGGGCGCAGGTCATCGGCGAACTCCTGCCGCTCACCCATTTCCTGCGGATCGTCCGGGGAATTCTCCTGAAAGGGAACGGTTTTGCAGAGGTGGTCCCGCAGTTGTGGCAGCTCATGCTGTTTGCCGTCGTTGTCCTGGCCATCGCGGTAAAACGCTACCGGAAAACGCTGGATTAAACGTCAGGTCGTGTACGGCACCCCCAACCATGAAGCTGCTTCTTCGTAAACCTGCTGCGCCCCCGCACTGAACTGGACGAAAATGATCCGCTCCAGCTCTGGATATATGCCGGTTGCAGTCCGGGCCGCCGAGAGGGCGACGGTCGCGGCCTCGCGCATCGGATAGCCGTAGACCCCGGCGCTGATGGCGGGAAAAGCGATGCTTTTCAGGCCGTGCTGATGCGCCACCTCGAAGCAGCGGCGGTAGGCGGACTCCAGCAACGCAGGCTCACCCCGGTCGCCGCCGTGCCATACCGGCCCGACGGTGTGGATGACGTGCCGCGCAGGAAGTTTGTATCCCCCGGTAATTTTGGCGTCACCGGTTTCGCATCCTCCCAGACCGGCGCACTCCTGCAGCAGTTCCGGTCCGGCGGCCCGGTGAATAGCGCCATCAACGCCTCCGCCTCCCAGAAGGGTTTTATTGGCGGCGTTGACGATCGCATCAACTGCCAGTGTCGTGATATCGGCCTGGATTATTTCGATGGCTGCCGGCATAAATCCTCCCCTGATACAATTGGTTGCATCGTTTGACAGAGGTAGTATACTTCATCCGTTCGTACCCCTGTGAGCAGCGGGAGCTCTTCCGGCTGCGGCGAAAAGGAGCAACGATGCTCTTCCCTTCCCTCAGAAAGAAAAGATACCACGGATTCCTTCTCGATGCACCCCGTGACGGCGACGATCGCTGCCGGGAATGCGGCGGCGCCTGCTGCAGCTCGTTTGCCGCCGTAGAGATCAGCTGGAACGAGTACCAGCGGCTTCAGGAGCTGGGCGCCAGGCGGTTGCAGCTGTCGCTCTACGGTCCTCACAGACTGGAAATCGATTATGGATGCGAATTTCTGACAGATGGGCGCTGCTCCATCTACGAAGCGCGTCCGGATGTCTGCCGGCGCTTTTTCTGCTCCGACACATGATATCCCCTGCATCCCTGTTGGCAGGTCCCCCCGAACTGCCAGCCGGCTATCCATCGCTGCTCCACCGCTGCCCCATCGCACTCATCCGCTTCGCGCTCCCCGATTTTTATGGCATCACCCGCCCCTCTCCCGAAACCATAGCGGATACCGTCAGCGACAATGCCGCATCTGTTCAATGAGGCGTTACTGGTGATGTCCCCTTGACTTTTCACACTGTTTTGTGGTGCATTAGTTACCTATCTGTCCGATTTTCCATATCTGGCCAACAATATCACCCCGCCGTCTCAGGCGGCACCCGCACAAGGAATTATCTTGGGACTCTCACATAAAAAACCGGTAGCGGAAGCGCACAACGAGCATTATGCGGGCATCTTCCGTTTTTTCCCCGATGCCGTCTCCCTGACGCGTGTCAGCGACGGCATTCTCCTGGACATCAACGATGCCTTCGAGCAGTTGACCGGCTGCCTGCGCTCGGAGTCAGTCGGCAACAGAACCGCGCAACTCGGCTGCTGGCTCGATCCGGATCAGTGGAGTGACGTTTACCGGATGCTGGATGTACGCGGAGAGATACGCGACCTCGACACACGGATGGTGTGCAAAGACGGCAGGGTCACTTCCGTCCTGGTGACGTTGCGCCGTCTCGACATTGAGGGAGAGCACTGTTATCTGGCCGTACTCCGGGGCAGCTGCGAGCGGAAGAGGGCGGAAGAGGCACTGCGGGAATCGGAAGAAAAGTTCGCCAAGTCCTTCCGTGTCACCCCATCGGTACTGACCATCAGCACCATAGCGGATGGGAGGTATATCGAGGTCAATGAAGCCTTCGAACGGGTCACGGGGTATCTGCGTGAAGAGGTCATCGGCCGCACCTCTCTGGAGATCAACATCTGGGAGACTCCGGAGGCGCGTACCAGTTTTCTCCGGGAGCTGCGGGAACAAGGGAAGGTGCGCGACCTGGAAGCCAGGTTCCGGAGTAAAAGCGGCGGGGTGATTGTGGGACTGCTCTCGGCGGAAATCATCGAGATCAGGGGTGAGGGGCACCTTTTACTCCTCGTCAACGACATCACCGCCCGCAAGCTCGCGGAGGAGGCGCTGAAGGTTTCGGAAGCTGAAAAGTCACTCATTCTGAACAGCACCATCGACCTTGTCGTATACCATGATATTGACATGAAGACGGTGTGGGGAAACCGGAAAGCCCTCGATTCGGTGGGGCTGAAGCAGGAAGAATTGGCGGGGCGGTACTGTTGGGAGATATGGCATCAGCGCAGCGAGCCCTGCGAAGAGTGTCCGGTCGTATTGGCCCGGGATACCGGCAAGCCGCAAGAGGGGGAAATTCGCACTCCCGACGGAAGATCATGGTATATTCGCGGTTTCCCGGTCAAGGACGATGACGGCAGCGTCAAGGGTGTCGTCGAGTTCTGCCTGGAGATCACCGAGCGCAAGCGGGCCGAGTATGCGTTGCTGGAAAGTGAACGGTTGCTGGAAAGTGAAAAGCGCTTCCGTTCGCTGTTTGAACACATGCTGGAAGGAGTTGCGTACTGCAGGATGTTATACGACGAGCACGGCCGTCCGAACGATTTTGTGTATCTGGATGTCAATAGCTCATTTTCGGAGTTGACCGGGTTTCATGACGTCGTCGGTAAAAAGGTCAGCGAGGTTCTGCCCGGAATTAAGGAGTCTGATCCTGAGTTGCTTGAGGTCTATGGACGGGTCGCATCAACGGGGCGGGCGGAAAAATTTGAAATCTTCTCAAAACAGTTGTCCCTCTGGCGCTCGATGTCGGTATACAGCACCGAAAACGGATACTTTGTCTCCGTCTCTGAAAACATCACCGAGCGCAAGCGGATTGAATCCGAGTTGAAGGAATCACACCATAAATTGCGTGAACTCACGGCACACCTCAACCTGAGACGGGAACGGGAACAAAAGGCATTTGCGCGCAAGGTGCATGACGAACTGGGAACATCCCTGACACTGCTCAAATTCGATCTCGCCTGGTTGAAACGGAATTACCCACCAGATAATCAGGCGGTTGCCGAGCGGATCAGGGCAATGGATGAAGTTATACATGAATGCACCACTACCATTCAGCAGATAACATCGGAACTGAGGCCGTCGCTCCTCGACGAACAGGGGCTTGCGGCAGCGATCGAATGGCAGGCAAAGGAATTTGAAAAACGTTCCGGCATTTCGTGCACGCCGGAAATCGACGCGGCGATACCGCCACTCAGTCCGGACATTGCCATAAATATTTATCGAATATTTCAGGAATCGTTGTCCAATGTCATGCGGCATGCCAACGCTACCAGCGTTGAAATTTCGTTGGCGAAGGCCGGACAGCAGCTTGTCCTGCACATTACGGATAATGGCGCTGGAATTAGCGAGCAGGCGATCTCGGCACCCACTTCGTTCGGTATTTTGGGAATGGAGGAGCGTGCGCGATTGTGTGGCGGCGCTATTACCATTAAGGGAATTCCGGGCAAGGGTACAATGATATCGCTATCCGTTCCGGTTTAAAGGGGAAAAGGGACCATGCTCAACATACTGATTGTGGACGACCATGCCGTGGTGCGCAGGGGATTACGCGAGATAATTCAGGAAACAATCTCCAGGGACACCTTTTTCGATGAGGCTGCAAGCGGCAGGGAGGCGCTTCTGAAAACAGCGGTGAATACCTATGACCTCGTCTTGCTCGACATATCAATGCCGGGCAGGAACGGACTGGACACCCTGAAGGCCATCAAAACCGAAAAGCCGGATCTGCCCGTACTGGTGTTAAGCATGTATCCGGAGGATCAGTTCGCCATGCGTTCATACAGGGCGGGCGCTTCCGGCTATATTACGAAAGAAAGTGCGCCGGAGGAACTTCAGGTCGCGATCAGTAACATTCTGCACGGAAAGAAATACATAAGTCCCTATTGTTCCGAAATACTCCTGTCAGAGCTGAGAAATGAAAAAGTAACCAGTGAGGTGCCTCACTTGATCCTCTCAAACCGCGAATACCATGTGGCCTGCTTGATAGCGTCCGGCAGACCCCTTAAGGAGATCGCGCTTGAACTTGTACTCAGTGACAAAACGATCAGCACCTATCGATCCCGAATCCTCAATAAGATGAATCTGAAAACAAATGCCGAACTGATAAATTATGCCATCAAGCACAACATGGTAAACATCGACTGATACCTGCCCCGCACTATCGACCGCCTTTCAGTGTAGTCGATCCCCTACACCGATAATTCGCATCCCCTTATGCCAATATCAGGCTTTGCTGTCTATGTATTCGTCACCGAATTCTGTATACATCACAGCAATCGACAAGGCGTTACAATAACCGGCAGGGGGAACGAAATTAATGCTCCGCGAGCCAGAAGAGAAATTCTCCAAGTCGTTTTATGCAGCTCCTATCTCCATGGCAATCTCCACCATCAAGG
>JBAVTM010000225.1:0-11767 GCA_049696195.1 Desulfuromonadaceae bacterium
CACCTTACTTAATTCAGCCGAGATAAGTATGCCGTGGTCAAATTCCTTCCCCGTTTCAGTAACACCGCCCCTTTAAAATACAGCCTATCCAGTATCACATTAATTAAATAATATAAAGTTCGATTCATACCTAACGTACTAAAAGGCATAAATGCACGAGTATTGACAACAATCAATCACCACTCATTCTTGGCAGTATCCCTGGCCCACGCCACCTCCCGCACAGCCCCGATTCCCCTGCTCTTATGTTCACACGACCTGTCACCCAGCCTGAAAAAATCTCCGGCAGCCGCAGTGGCCGCTTTGGAGGGTTCGTTATCACTCCACCCCTCAATAGTCGGAATGCCGTGCACCTTCAATCTCTTCCTGCGGCCAGAAGGTTGTTCAGTTTGTCTCTGAATTCAGGAACCAGGAGTGAGGTATCTATGGGCATAACGCTCTCCTCTCATCAGTTCTTTTCATGTAATCCCGGAGATTTTTGGGGTTGTACTGTTGGCTGCCATACTTAAAGCGCTTTTTCGCGTAGGGATGAACGGATTCGTTTCCGTTCTGCGCCTTTCCGATCGGACGGATGTAATCGGAAAACAGCTTGTAAAAGAATGTCTTCGAATCCCGCAAAACTCCGTTCCAGCAGGGGTTTATCACGATATTCTGAGATTCAAGAGCCAAACAATCAAATTCAAGACCACACGCTCCCGCTTTATCATTCATCCACAGAAATGCTATATCCGAAAGACCGGAGTCTGCGTAACCGCCTCCGATGTTTGAGTGAACCCCGGCAAACCAGACCTGCTCCATCTGCTGCTTCCCCAAAGCCTGACTCTGCTGTTCCCATATACATGGTTGAAACGGCTCCCTCACTTCGTCGATGGCCAGTGCCTGGAAGGCATTCTCTACGATGCTGCTGAGCTGTACGTCATGGAATTCGATATTCAGCATCCGGTTGATTACATCCAGGTTTTTCACCGGGATGCCCAATGAGCCGACAGTGTCCCAGACCCCGATAAACTTGATGGGTATTTCCCGGGAATAGGTCTTTCTGAACAGCACAGACTCGACTGCTGCGGGGTGAGATGCGTCATCCCGCCTCCGGTACAGATCATATGCGGAATCGATTTTGTTGCTGTTTTCCTTGCAGAGCAATCCGCAGTTCCTGATTAGACCGACGGTGCTTCTGACCGTATAGGCCCCTCTGCTGAAACCGAAAAGAAAAATTTCGTCCCCTTCCTCGTAGTTGTCCATCAGGAAACGATAAGCCTGTTTTATTTTTTTCGAGATTCCGACTCCCGAGACCCCGCCTCTGATCCGGTCATACCATTCGGTGCCAACTCCCTTGTCGTAAAAAACAATCTGCTGAATTCCATTTTTGTCGTACGGCGCAACACACAAGGCAGTTTTGGATACATTGCTCGGATGCACTTCTCCCCCGTCTTTCTGATCGGGAGTATTCCAGGTACCATCGGCACAGATAACAATTCGTTTCGCCATTGATTCCTCCTTGAACATTGACAGCCATCGCCTCTAAAAAGAACGCGGACTTTGAGACGCCTGAAAACCGCTCCAAAGATTAAATGTGTAAAAATTTTTACACATTTTGACGAAATCAGCCTAACCGCCTGATTTTAAACATTTTAATAAAGTGTAAAAATTTTTACACTTTATTCCATATTTCCTGAATTACTGTTTAATTACGGCAGGTTATGCCATGTGTAAAAAAACGGACACCCCCCTTCTTCAAGCCTCAATTCTCACGCCTGCCGCCGCCCGGCATCCTGGCGGTATAACAACGGCTGGCGGCATTGGTCCGGCCGGAATACCCCGTGAAGAGCCCCCCTCTCCTCTGGCATCGTACGGCTGTCCATTGAGATCTCATTCCGTCGTGGGAGATGACAATCACGGCACGATGGACATGACGGCATGGAACATGCTACTAGAGCAACATGCATGCCCGAACCCTTATTATGAAAACTGAAGATCAGGATGCGGCGCATCCCGGCGGACGCAAACCGGTAATTCTGGTTGTGGACGACGATGCCAACAACCTGGCGCTGGTCCGCGATTGCCTGACCGGGTTCAATTTCACCGTCCTGGTTGCCGAGGATGGTGAGTGCGCCGTCAGCAGGGCTGATTATGCCCGCCCCGACCTGATCCTGCTGGACATCATGATGCCCGGCATGGACGGCTTCGAAACCTGCCGGCTGCTGAAGCGCCAGGAGAGTTCCCGCGACATTCCGGTGATCTTCATGTCGGCCCTGGCCGGGACGGGGCACAAGGTGCTGGGGCTGGAGGCGGGGGCGGTGGACTACGTCACCAAGCCGTTCCGGCAGGAGGAACTGCTGGCCAGGGTGGGGGTGCACTTGAGCATCCGGGATCTGAACCGCCGGTTGAAGGAGGCCAATGAGCTTCTGGAAACGCGGGTCGAGGCGCGCACCCAGGATCTGGCGATCGCCAACCGGGTGCTGGAGGAGGGGGTCGCAGAACGCCGGCTCATGCGAAGGGAGGTGCAGGAAGAGCGGCGGAAGCTCATGGCCAAGCTGATACAGACCAATCGCATGACATCATTGGGGCTGCTGATCTCCAGCCTCGCCCACAACATCAACACCCCGAACGGCGCCATCAAGCTCGCCGCGCAACATCTTGCCGGTTCATGGAAGGATGCGCTGCCGATACTGGAGCAGGTAACAAAGGAGGAGGGTGATTTTACCCTGGGAGGGTTGCCGTTCGGTGTGGCAAAAGGAGAGATCAGGGGAGCGGCCGATTCGATCCTGAATAATGCCGACCGGGTCGAGCGGGTGATACAGGACCTTCGAGCCTACAATGTGGGTGAACGGAATGAACTCCGTCCCGGAGTTTCGGTCAACCGGGTTGTCGAGGAAGCGTTGACGATCATCCGCGCCCATGGCCGCCAGGGAGAAATCACCATCACCCCTGCCCTCTCCCCCAACATTCCGGATATAACCGGCAATCAGTATTAACTGGAACAGGTGGTCGTAAATCTGCTGCTGAACGCCATGCAGGCCATGCCTGACACTAAAGGGACAATATCGGTACGGACGGAATTTTCAGCCGAAACCGCCGAGGTGGGCATAATCGTAACGGATCAGGGAGAAGGAATCAGGCCGGAGGTCAGGAAGCATCTGTTCGAAGCGTTTTTCTCCACCAGGATAGACAAGGGAGGAAGCGGACTGGGGCTGTATATTTCGAACTTTATCGTCTCGGAACACAAGGGGCGCCTGACCATTGATTCGGAACAAAACGCCGGAACGGTGGCGACGGTACACATTCCGGTGGCCGCGGCCGATTCAGCGGTGTGACCAGCTAATCACTACCCTCATCCGGATTTTTTTCAGCGGCCGACTCCAGCCTTTTCTGCAGCGTCGGCCGGCTGAGACCCAGCATCCTGGCGGCGATACTCCTGTTGCCGTACGACAGGGCAATTGCTTTCTCCACCAGCAGCGCCTCAACCTCCCCGACAGTCGGAAAATCGTGAAAGATCCCGTGCAGGGCAAACTGGTTGCTCCCCAGTTTCCGAACGATGTCCCTGCGGGCGGCGGTACCGGGGACAAGTCCGGGAAAGTCCTTCAAACCCAGATTTCCCGAGAGGTTGCGGGCCACGGCGTTATGAACCAGGTTGATCAATTCCCGCACATTCCCGGGAAAGTCGTAGGTCATACATGCGTGGCAGAGCTCACTGGACAATCCGGGAGGCTTCCTTTTCATCGATGCCGCGGTCTTTTTTACAAAATGCTCCACAAGGGGGATTATGTCTTCAGGCCGCTCCCGTAAAGGCGGAATATGAAGCGAATGGACGCTTATCCGATAGTACAGGTCACTCCTGAACGCCCCCGAGGCCAGCATCGATTGAAAGTTTCCGTTTGATGCGGCGATGATTCTGGCGTCACTCTTGTGCAGCAGATCGGAACCGAGACGGTAGTATTCATTCTGCTGCAGAAGTCTCAACAGTTTTATCTGGGAAGCGTTACTGAGGTCACCTATTTCATCCAGAAACAGGGTACCCCCTTTCGCCTGTTCGATCAGGCCGTCACGACTTTCGGTCGCACCCGTATAGGCGCCTTTTTTATGCCCGTACAGGGTATCTGCAAGCATGGTATCGTCCAAACCCGCCGCATTAACCGTCACCATTTTTCCCTTCAGGCCGCTGCATTTATGAATGGCCTGGGCAATCAGCTCCTTTCCCACCCCGGTTTCACCGGTGATCAGTACCGGCTGCCGCGAGCTTGCCAGGGTCTCAACCACCTTGAAGATGGAGATCATTCGATCGCTGCAGGTGATGATCTCGCTGAACTTATCGGAATCGGAAAGCGGTTCTCCCAGAAGGTATCCTGTAAGTTTGCGATTCCGGACGGTCAGTTCGCTGCTCTTGACGGCATTTTGGACGATGGAGACCAGACGTGTCGTATCGAGCGGCTTTGTTATGTAATCGTATGCCCCCTGCTTGATGCAGCTCACCACGTTTTCGAGGTCCCGCACCCCGGTCATGATAATAACCGGAATGTTCGGATAGAGCCGAACGATTTCAGGGAGAAGGTCGGCACCCGACGGATCCGGCATGACCCAGTCAAGCAGCAGCACGGTATGGGCGCCGGTTGCCAGGGCGCCCAGGACCAGGGAACTTTCCCGTAGTGGCGTAACATTGCCGATGCCGTGGGCAAGAAGGGCACGACGCGCGCCATCAAGAAACTCGGCATCGTCATCAACGATGAGTACCGAGTGCTTCAGTTCATTTTCGGACTGCGACATAGTACCTCCAGTCAGTTCTGATAGCATATTTGAGCCACATGGGCAATCTATCTGGGGCCGCCCGGAACGCAAAAAAGGGCCAGCCTGTTTGGCTGACCCTTTTTCCATTGGAGCGGGAAGCGGGATTCGAAAGTTAACATTATCACGCACTCAAGGGCTGCCCCCCACCTATGACGTAAAAGTCGAGAGATTCTGCTGCAGTAACGTCATAATTTCCTCCGGCGACAGCGATTTTCCGGCAAACATCACAATACCGTTAACAATAAGCGCCGGTGCCGATTTCACCCCATACTTCATAATGGTCTTGATATCGTTAACTACCACAACTTTTCCGTTCAGTCCGCAGGCCTTCAAGGCTTCCAAAACATTGCCAAATAAGGTTTTGTATGTTTTTTTACCAAAAGTTTCTATAACTTCGATTTTCATATTACCCTCCTTTTTGGTTTCGAACGTCTAACCCCGGCGGCAATAATACCATATTTTTTCACAATGGTAATGCTCGAAATGATACGGAAACACTCCTGCTACATCATGCCGCCACTCATAGGGGTTGCAGGGGTAGTGGTGCCGGAAGCAGTGTTCCAGAAATAACGGCTACTCGTCATGTTGCGAAACATCCCCGAATAGTTTGTGAATCCTCCGCTGATTGGCATAGCCCCCAGCTGAGTCTGCATCTGGCTCATCATGCCGGTCATAAACGTACTATTCATGTCCAGTCCATTGATGACGTTTGCTGCAATTGCAGACATGTTGCTGTTGATCATAGCCATCATGCTGCGGTAGCTGTTCTGATTCGCACCACTGCCATTCATGACAAATGTTGCCTGTCCCGCCATCAGACCGGCCATCTGCTGGGCGGTGGTGTGCATGACTTGATACCGGGACGCGTTCACTCCCGACTGGGAACCGGCAACGAAGTCCGCCATCATGTCAGTCCCGGCCGGCATGTTCATTTGGTTACGAAGCTGAATCATGGCGTCGTTAAAGGTCATAAGCGGGTTGGCGGCCATTTTTTCCCTGATGAGGGTTGACATGGGACTGATGAAGTTACCGTTGGCGGTGCCGGACATGGCTGATGCGGGAAAACTCAGCATATAGCTGTTCTGTACCGTCTGATTTGTGTCCTTGTCTATGGTAATCCCTTTGATCGCCATTGCCATAAGCGGATACTTGCCCATATCAGCAGGGTCGACCATCAGGGTATAGGCGCCATTTGCGTCGGTCATAGCGGATGGTTCACCCGCTTCAAGCTGATAGTCGACATTCTTGTCAAGGAATACGGTGGCTCCTGCAAGATACCCATCGGCTACCTTGCCGGATACTGCGGTTGAAGGTGCCGGTGTGCTTCCGCCACCGCCACACCCTGCGATAAGGCCAACGGTTAAAACTGCGGCGATTGTTACTATTTGATTTTTCATGATTGAATATCCTTTCGTGTCGTGGTGTTAAAAATCATAATATACTGATAATCCGGTACCATAATCGGGGCTATTGGTGGTAATCCCCTTGGCTACATATCCGTCGATACCGGTGTGTTCTGTCGCCTGATATTTCAGCTTCAGCCGGACTTCCAGCAGACTGCTTGCCCCAACGGCCGGCGAAGTGGCGCCTTTGAGGAATAGCATCGGGCTAAAATTTCTGGCAACCTGGTACCCCACACCTGCGTTGTAGGTCATATAATTTCTGAGGGAAAGTTGCTCACTCTTTCCTTGCACGGTGTAGCCCGCTTCAGCAAACGGGTTCCAGTTTCCGAGCCACTTTGAGATCTCTACGGCAAAACCTTCATCGAATTCACCGGTCCCCAGCGACTTGTTCTTATCGGCAGTTGGAAATTTGACAAATGCCGTGGGACGAATTTGCGGCATCGACTCTTTCTCGGGCACCAAAACATAGCCAATCTTGAGGGTGATGTCGCCAAGGCCGCTTTCCGATTGATTCGTGCTGGATGAAGAGGGAGACATGCCGCTCCCGGAACCGGACATACCACTCGTTCCAACGGCCATCAGCATTGTGGTTTTGTTAGCCTGCATGCCTCCGCGAGCGATACTGGAAACCACATTTCCGTTACTCTGGTAGACGAAAGGGATTTCAAGCGACAGGCCAAGGCGGTCGGTTGGGCTGGCCATAAGAGTAAGGGGCGCAAAGATGGAGTCTGTCCGGGTATTGGTGCCGTATTTTCCGGAACTGAACTCAAAACCCTGACTGATGGAATAAGGGTATTCCGCGGCTTGAACGAGTGATGGCACGATAAAGGTTGCTGCCAGGAGCATAAAGCAGCCTGCTGTTATCCGTATAGTAGTATTCACGTTCATGTCTCCTGAATGTTGCAGCGCACTTTTTGTTTTCAGCGCCGCATCATGCCCCCACCACTCCGCATCCTGCCGCCCCCCTGGGTTCTCATACCACCGCCCTGGGTTCTCATGCCGCCGGCAGGACTCTCCGATCGCATACTGCCGTTCATGTCCGGTCCTGACCAGGCGGGCTCTCCCTTGTCACTGCGCAGATCCATCTGGGCGCCGGTGGTCCGATTTACCAGTTTCTGTGTCAAAAGGTACGATTTCCCGTCTTTGCCCTGGGCCCTGGATCCCTTGACGGTGAGCTCATCATTCAGATTGATGGCAATTCCTTTCTTTTCCCAGTAGGGTCCGGGCCCGACACTGATGTTCAGGGACTCATTGCCGCTCCTGATTTCTACGATAACGTTATTCTTTTCACCCCGGTGCGGCAATGAGATTACCCGCCCTGACATGGTGGTAACCGTGTTGATGTCATACCCGCTGGTAAAATCCAGGCCGCTTTGTCCCTTGTCGTCACTGTCGAAGAAACCGGCGAATACGGTGCCGATCAACAGGGAGTTGAAGATGAATGCGCAGATGATGATTGAAAAAAAACGGCCTGTGGTACCCACAAATCACTCCAGATCTTTTGACATACGAGGAATGGTTATCATCATATCCCGTGCATCATCGCCATACAACCGGTTAACGATGCAAAAACGAACAGTAACAGCATCAAAATCATAAATTTTCGCATACAACTATCCTTTTTTTACCGGCGTGGTCCGGACACTCACGTTCATGACCCTTAACCTAATTGGTTGCCGTGGTGACAGGTGTTTGCTTGGTATCAGGGCCGGTGCCGTTTCCGGGCATCTGCCCATTCCGATGGCTGGCGCTGTTTCCCGAGCCGCCCTGTTTCATGTTCTGTGGAGAGGATCCGTGCGGGGAAGCGTTGCTATGCATGGCTCTCTCCTGCATGCCATAGTCAGAGGCAGAAGGCATGGTCGAGGGCATCTGGTGAGCGCCGCTTGTGCTGCCATGCCCTTGGCCGCCCCCCATACCTCCCCCTTTGGCGAATGCCTGCCCGGCAAAAGAGAGTGCGGCGATGGCTGTTACGGCATAGAGTGCTGTGATTCTTTTCATCGGTGTGTCCTCCTCGGTAAGTTTTTTTGTTGCTGGGGGGACTATTCCACGGACTATGCCAAAACCACGCGATGTATAATCAGCTGTTATATCTACGCTTTATTTCTATGTAGTGGATCGGTACCGCAATTATAGTGCAACAATTTGCACGTACAGAGAAGATTTTTGCACCACATCAGTTATCACCCAGCAGACCGAATTCCTTCAACTTGTACTGCAATGTTCGACGGGAAATCCCCAACTCCGCCGCGGCCAGACGCCTGTTCCCCCCCTGTTTTTGCAGTGCGTTGATGATCATCTCTTTCTCCACCGATTTCAGCACGCCCCTGCTCTCGCAGATATTCTGCGCGGTGCTGCGCAGCAGTTGATCGGGAAGATTGCCGCACCTGATGAAATCCTGTGCCAGGATCACCCCCCGTTCCATGACATTCTGCAACTCCCGGATATTTCCAGGCCAGGGGTATGACCTCATCGCAGCCAGCGCATCCGGTTCGACCCCTTTGAGTTTCTTGCCGATCTGCCGGCTGAAGCGCTGCAGGAAGTAATCCGTCAGGAGCGGAAGAGCGTCGATCCGCTCCCGCAAGGGGGGGAGCTGGAGAGGAAAGACGTTCAGCCGATAGTAGAGATCCTCGCGAAAGCGCCGCTGTGCCACCTCATCCTGAAGATTACGATTAGTTGCGGCTATCACCCGCACATCGGCCCTGATCTCCTTGCTACCCCCTACCCGCTCAAAAACCCGCTCCTGCAGGACACGCAGCAGCTTGGCCTGCAGAGGCAGAGGCATTTCACCAATTTCGTCCAGGAAAATGGTGCCTCCCCTGGCCAATTCAAATTTCCCCTGTCGCGCCTGGATTGCCCCGGTGAATGCACCTTTCTCATGACCGAAGAGTTCACTTTCCAGGAGATTCTCCGGAATAGCGGCACAGTTGAGTGGCACAAAGCCGGCCCTGTTCCTGGGGCTGAGAAGGTGGATGGTCTTGGCCACCAGTTCCTTGCCGGTGCCGCTTTCACCATAAATAAGTACGTTGGCTGTAGTGGGGGCGACGTCATACACCAGTTTCCGCACCGTTTGCATGGTCTGTCCCGCGAAGATGAGTTCTTCCGGCGGCAGTCCCGCAGCTTCGGCATCCTTGAGCGTGAGGTATTCACGGGTCCGCCCCTGGCCTTCGATTGCCCGGTTTACCAGGGCAAGCAGGGTATCGGGGTTTTCGAGCGGCTTGGTGAGAAAATCCACGGCACCATCTTTCATGGCGCCAACAGCCTCGTCCACTCTGCCGAAGGCGGTCAGAAAAATGAACAGGGGCGGGTTCGGATCCAGCCTGCTGTCACGGAAAAGTTCAAGGCCGCTTTTACCGGGCATTTTCAGATCCGTCACCACCAGGTCGAAGCTTTCCTGCCGAAGCAGACGCAGGCCTTCAAGCCCGTCTTCAGCGGTTAGCACTTCGTGGCCGTCATCCTCCAGGATCGTCTGCAGTAAACTCCTGAAGGTCTCGTCGTCTTCAACCAGTAAAATGCGTCCCTTCATGGTCAACTCCCGCTTTGATGATTGTGACGGATCGGGATGGTCATGGATACAGACGTACCTTCCCCGACGGCACTTTGCACGGTGATCTCTCCCCCATGCTCTTCGATTATTTTCCTGCACAGAGCCAGCCCCAGTCCGGTCCCTCTCGCCTTGGTGGTAAAGAATGGCTCGAATATCCTGGGCATCTCTTCCTGGCTGATACCGTGACCGTTATCGATCACCTCGATTATCACGTGCCTGCCGTCAATACCTGCCGTTATCCGGACCGTGCCGCCGGCGGCTGCAGCCTGAATGGAATTTTTTACTACATTGAGCAATACCTGGGTCAACCCGTCCCGGTTGCCATCAATCAGGATGTTTTCCTGACATTCGTTGATAATTTTTATCCGGAGTTGCTCAGCCTCTTGCTGGAGAAGTGCGGCGACATGAGAAACAATCGCTGTGATATTTACCATGGACATCGCTTCAGGGCCGCTTTTGGCGTAGGAGAGAAGTTCGTTGACGAGTGCCTCCAACCGGAGAGTTTCTGACACTATACGGTGGGCAAAACCGCCATTCCGTTCATTCTGGGGGCTCTTTTCAATTACCTGGGCATATCCCTTGATCCCCGCCAAAGGGTTTCTTATTTCGTGGGCAAGCATGGCGCCCATCTCACCCAGCTGCGCCAGACTTTCCCGTCGCGCCATTTCCAATCTGTGCTGCTCTTCCCGCCGGGTGAACCGGTAGAGCGTAAGCGCCAAAATCCATCCTGCGGCGAGAAGGGCGAAGAGTACCATCATATTCAGCCGAGCCCGGCGGATAACGGCATCGGCTCGATAGGTGTGGAGCGTCAACCGGAGCGCAAGTGTTTCCCCGGGGAGATACAACGGCGCATTGAACTCGAACGCGTTTTCTCCCGTACGTAGTGTAATCCGCTGAATGGACGTAGTCCCATCCTGAAGCGTCGCAATGGGAATAGCCCCTTGGAGAGGTGTGCCGATCAGATCCGGGTTAGTGTGGAAACGGTACATGCCCTTCCGGTCTATCAGGGTAAAAAATGCTATGTCATGTGTCTGGAATGTGCCGAGATTCCTCAAGGAGTCATCGTGGAGGGCGATATTTTCGATGGCAGCGGTGAGAGACAAGGCGAGACCGCGCAGGTTCTCTTCGGCAATCGGGCGGGCGCTCAGGTAATTGTTTACGGCAAACCACGTAAGGGCGGCTGATACTAAAATTCCTCCAAGGAATAATACTTTTTTCATGCGGTTTTAGTTGCTAGAGGGCAGCCAGGACGCGTTCCATCCCAGCCCGTACTTGAGCGGCAATTTCGGAGAGTTGGACATTCCCGATAACGCCAAGGGCGGCAACCGGATCCATGACCATGACCACGGTTTTATTGTCGTCATCCTTGTAGACGACCACATTGCAGGGGAGTAATGTTCCAATATTTATCTCCCTGGCAAAAGCCTCCCATGCCAGTGCCGGGTTGCAAGCACCCAAAATGAGATATTCTCGAAAATCCCTGCCGAGCTTTTCCTTGAATTTGTCCTGCACATTGATTTCGGTCAGGATGCCGAACCCTTCCCTGGCAAGTTCGTTGCGAACGTTCTGTTCAACCTCTGCAAACGGTGAGTCGAATTTCATTCCAAATGCGTACGCTGTCGTTACATCCATGTCGTTCCTCCTTGTCCTTGATGACAGGCGTTACTCAATCACGGAATTTTGCATGGAGATTCCACACTGTTTAATCATGAGCTTAGAAGTTTTGATCTGAGAATCAGGATTTCCAATGCGTACGAGGCCTTGAGGCACAACGCAGAAACTTCAAGTTGATTAATTTTATCTGGTCCGTCACACAAGAGAACTGCAATAACCCGCTGCCGGAGGAAGATTGGGATGCAAGCCAAAGGCTCTCCGGAATAGTTGAGCATTTGCAGGAACTTATCTGTCTCTGCAGCCATCATGTTTCCAACACATCGCATCTTCGTTCTGAAGCATTGCTGAACATCCGGAAATGTTTCTATTGGCGTAGAAAACGCCTCAAAGTTTTGAATCATTTTTCGATGCGAATAGGCTTTCC
>JBAVTM010000226.1:0-5701 GCA_049696195.1 Desulfuromonadaceae bacterium
CGTATATTTTCCATGGTCCCTGGCAGGCAAACGGCAGGTTGACCATTCCCATGAAGGCCGCCACATCCTTGGCGGGATAACCGATGAAAAGACCTATTTCGTGGGGGAAGGAATCATTCTCCCCAACGCGGCGGCACAATTCCTCCAGCAGTAATGCGCAGGATGCATCGGCTTCGTAACCGGCCTTGTGCAGGAGAGCGCGGATCCCTGCATGGGAGAGATGGCGCTCAAGATGGCCACGATCGTAGCAGAGCAGCAGCAGCGCCCGTTCCCTGGTCTGCAGCACGATGAAATCCAGATCGGCAAAGCGGGCGGCAAGCTCCCCGTAGTGGCGCTGCCAGAGCACGTAGAGATTCCGGCCACAGGGACGGGTGCGATTCACCAGGGAGATCAGATTGGCCGGTTTGACCCCGGCCAGCACCTCGGAGCACTCCAGCATCAGGTGTGCGGTCAGGCAGTCCAGCGGATTACTGAAGCGTTCAAGGATGTGCGGCGGAAAGCGGTGGGTGGGTGGAGAAACCGTTACTGACGTCCGATATGAAAAAGCCATTTCTTCCCTTCCAGTGCAATTGATTTTCAATATCAATACATCGATACGGGAAAAGTGTCAACTTTTTTTACGGGGGAATACAGGAGGTGCAAAATTAAATGGGAATCGCGCCTGTTACTGTACTTCAAGCGCAGGCTCACTCAGGGCGGCCAATTGCTCCCGCAGCTCCAGAATATGTTCGCCCCAGTAGCGGGTGGTGTTGAACCAGAAAAATGTGTGCGGAAACATCGGGTCACCCCAGCGGCGGGCCAGCCAGGCGCTGTAGTGCAGCATGCGCAGCGTACGGAGCGGCTCTATCAGGCGCAGTTCACGGGGATCGAAATCGTAGAATTCCCGGTACCCCTCCAGCAGCGAATCCAGCTGGGCCAGTTGCCGGGGGCGGTCACCGGAGAACATCATCCAGAGGTCCTGCACGGCGGGCGCCATGCGGGCATCATCAAAATCAACGAAATGGGGGGCGTTGTCGCGCCAGAGGATATTTCCGGCATGGCAGTCGCCGTGGGTCCTGATGATGCGCACCGGACCGACCTCGGCCAGAATGCTGTCGATGGCCTCCAGCAGCTGCCCGGTTACGGCGGTATAACTGGCCCGGTACTCATCGGGGATGAAGCGCTCTTCGATCAGGCGCACGCTGGCAGTGCCGAAACTCTTCCTGTCCAGGGTCGGGCGGTGAACAAACGGCCTGACCGCGCCGGTGCCGTGAATCCGACCAAGCAATCGCCCCAGTATTTTCAGATTGTCGAGATTGTCGAATTCCGGAGCGTGCCCCCCCTGCCGCGGGTACAGGGCGAAGTAAAACCCGCCGTACTGCAGCAGGCTTGTCCCATCGGAATTTCTGAGAGGCGCGACGATCGGGAGCTCATGTTCGACCAGTTCAAAGCAGAAGCTGTGTTCTTCCAGAATCTGCCCTTCGCTCCAGCGGGCCGGACGGTAAAATTTGGCGATCAGCGGCTGCGCTTCATCGATGCCGACCTGATAGACACGGTTCTCATAGCTGTTGAGCGCAAATACGCGGCGGTCACAGGTGAAACCCTGACTTTCCACGGCGTCCATGACCAGGTCGGGGGTGAGTCGCTGAAATGGGTGGCTGCTCTGGGTCATGATGTACGTCCTGGTGTGCGGCGTTGTTGGTTCGATACGGACAGTATGACCTCATTCGCCCGGCTGTGCTAGGTTATTGTCAGTTTGTATGCTAGAATTACTGCCGGTTGTCAAGTTTGGGCACCTCATCCCGGCAGCTCCTGTTGGAACATTTCACTCAAGAAAGCGGAACCCGATCCCATGAACAGTTTTACGCCTAACGGTCTGATAGTTGCCCATCACGGTATCTCGGTGGAGGTATTGTTTGAGAACGGCCAGCGCAGAATGGTGCGGGTCAAGCGCAACTCGGGACATGTGGTCGGCGACAACGTCGTGGTTACGGGCGAGGTACTGAAGCGACTGCCGCGCAGAACGGAGCTGCAGCGGCGTGATGCCCGGGGGGGGATCCATCTGGTCGGCGCGAACCTGGATGTCCTCGGTATCGTCGTAGCGCCGCTCTCTCCGGGGGGCTTTATCGACCGGGCGATTGTCGCCGCGCAGTCGGCACTGCTGCAGCCGTTTCTGGTCGTCAACAAATGTGATCTCGACGGCACGGCGGAATTGCTGGAAGAGCTGAGAAGGGTGTATGGCGGTTCGGTGCCGATATTTCCGATCAGCGCCGCCACGCGGAGCGGCCTCGGCCCGTTGGAGGAATTCCTGAGTCAGGGGCATCGCGGCGCCTTTGTCGGTACGACCGGAGTCGGCAAGAGTTCCCTGCTCAACGCGCTCTGCCCGGATATTGATCTCAAGGTGGGGAGCCTCAGCGAGTACAAGGGCATGGGGCGGCACACCACGACCGTTTCGACGCTGCATGCCCTTGCAGGAGGCGGTGAGCTGGTGGACACCCCCGGTTTTCGCGATTTCGGGCTGGTTGACATAACGGTCGAAGAGCTCGCCGAATACTTCCCCGGCTTTGAAGCGCACCGGGATGTCGCCTGCAAGTTCCGCAACTGCCGGCACCGTTCCGAACCGGGGTGTGCCGTGCTTGCGCTGGTCGAAGAGGGGAGAATCCCGGCGGAGCGGTACGCAACCTACATGGAAATTCTCAAAGAGGTGGAAGGCCTTCAGGCCGCCGCCCGCAGCAGAGACTGGAAAAACAACTAATCCTATTAACGGCATTTGAACCGCTAAGACGCCAAGAGCGCAAAGAGCATCAATTGTTGATACTGAAAAGGTGTGCACGCTTTTTCATTAACTCTTAGCATTCTCAGCATTCTTAGCGTACTTTCCGTCTTTGCGGTAAGAACTGTTTTTTACAGCCTAAAACCATACCTATCGTGAGAACCGTAATGATCAAAACCACCTATGTTATCGGCCACCGCAACCCTGACACCGACTCCATCGCCTCCGCGATCGGCTATGCCGCGCTGAAACAGCGACAGGGGGACAGCAGCGTGATCCCCGCCATGGCCGGTGCGCCCAATCCCCAGACCCGCTATATCCTCGATCGCCTCGGGATTCCGGATCCGCTCTTTCTGGCGGATGTACACCCCAAGGTGCGCGACACCCTCAAACGGCAGCCGGTGACGGTTCATCGGCACGCTTCAGCCTACGAGGCGCTGGAGCTGTTCAACAGGAGCGGCGTCCGGGTGCTGCCGGTGGTCGACGGCGATAACAAGCCGTGCGGCATGCTCACGCTGCTGCGGCTGTCGGAAAGTTACCTGCTCCCCTGTCAGGACAAACTCCGCCAGGTCACGACCAGCCTGCCGAGCCTCGCCAGGACCCTCGCCGCCCCTTTTGAAGCCGGAACCTGCACCGACGCCCCGATTACGCTAAACCTGTTCATCGGCGCGATGCTGGAAGAATCGTTCAGCAGCATGATCGACCGGCATCCCCCCCGGGAACTGCTGATCATGACCGGCAATCGCCGCACGATCCAGCAGGCCGCCATCGAGCGCGGCGTACGGGTACTGGTAATCACCGGCGGGCACAGGCTGGAGGATGACCTGGTGGAACTGGCCCGGGATCAGGAGGTCACGGTGCTGCTGACACCCCACGACACCGCCACGGCCGCCTGGCTGGCGCGCCTCTCCACGCCGGTGTCACACCTCGCCGGACAGGAGTTTGCCGACATCGGCGTCGACAAGTCCCTTGCCGCCCTGCGCCAGAAACTGCTGGGCGCCAACGTCTCTGCCGTTCTGGCACTGGAGGGGGACGGCACACTGGCCGGCGTCGCGACCAAGTCATCTCTCCTCGCCCCCCTCCCCTACAGCCTGATTCTGGTGGACCACAACGAACTGGGGCAGGCGGTGCCGGGAGCCGAGCTGGTGGAAATAGCCGAAGTCATCGATCACCACAAGCTCGGCAACAGCCCCTCAAACGCCCCGATCTCCTTTATCACCTCACCGGTCGGCAGCACCTGTACCCTGGTGGCCCGGCGCTACCGGGAATGCGGCGTGGAGCCGGAGGCGCAGATTGCCGCGCTGCTTCTCGCCGGCATCCTTTCCGACACCGTCATCCTCAAATCACCCACCACGACCGAGGCCGACGTCCTGATGGTGGCCTGGCTGGAAGGGGTTTCGGGACTCGTCGCCGCTGACTTCGGCCGCGATATCTTTGCCGCCAGCAGCTCCCTGAAAAACTACGGTTCGGCTGAGCGGGTCGTAGCCGCCGACTTCAAGCTCTTTACCCACGAAAAATACAGCATCGGTCTCGGGCAGGTCGAGGTGATCGGCTTCGACGAATTCTACGGCATGAAGGAGGATTTGCTGTCCGCCCTGGGGGAGATCAAACGGCGCGACAACCTCTTCATCGCCGGACTGATGGTGACCGATATAACGACCGAAACGACTCTGTTTCTGGTGGAGGGGCATACCCGCATCGCCCATGTCATGGAATATCCGCAGCTGGAGCCGCACCTGTATGAGCTGAAGAACGTCATGTCCCGGAAGAAACAGATGGTGCCCCATCTGTTGAAAATTCTGGCCAGGGTCTGACCGGTGGAAGCGGATCCTATCATGGAGCGGTCACGGGAGGTCATGCTCGCACAGTGGCGTGAACTGCTGCGATTGCGGCGTAACGTCCTTAAAACCTCCGACCCTGAGGCGATCCATGACCTGCGAGTGGCATCACGCCGCTTCCGGGCCGCCGTCCGATTGTTCGAACCATGGCTGCCGCCGAAATGTGCCGCACTGCTGAACAAAAACCTCCGCAAACTGACACGGGTTCTGGGCAATCTGCGCAATATCGACGAGGCGCTGCTGTTCTTCCGGCTGCACACTCCGGTCGGATCATCAGGCGGATTTCAGCTCCGCTACCTGCTTACCCAGATGCGAGATGGTGAACTGGCGCGGGTGAAAGAGAGCCTCACCGCCTTTGACCGTCACCGCCTCAACCGGACCGTGCGAAAAGCGGCGGCCCGGCTGGAAGGACATCATATTACAGCCGGCAAAGCATGTTCACTGCCGGCCTATTTCTCCGACACCTGCAGCAAGCTGTATCAACCGATACATGATCTTCTCCCCCTAGCCACCTCCCCCGAACAGCGCGGCTCCCGCCACCTCCTCCGGATTGCGGTCAAAAAATGGCGCTACTTCTTCGAAATCGTCGCGCCGGTGTTGGGATCTGATGCCGGTTCCATACTGGGGCTGCTCAAGGAATACCAGACGGTCCTGGGGCGGATGAATGACGTTGCGGTATTCGGCGCGCTCTGCAGCTCCCTGACCCTGTCCCGGCGCGAGCGGCGGTTTGTGGAAACGACGCTACGGACCGAGGACGAACTGCTGCTGCGGAAACTGATCGAACTCATCGAGCAGAGACCGCTGGTCTATACTTTTCTTCCCTGAGTTCGCAGCTATGGAAAAACCGGGCGTCAGCGCGATTGCTTCCGCATGATATTCGGCTATACTTTCCGCACGATGTAACCGCACGCATACGGGAGGCACCCCATGGACCTGCGCAAAACTCACACCATCATCCTCACCGGGGGGGACCCGGAACAGAAACGGGCCGAGATTCTTGACTATTTCCACGCTACCTTCGATATCGACGAGAAACTGTACGACACCCTCCGCTACGACGACACGTTCCACCTCCGCGCCGACCGCCTCCGCCACCCGCTGATCTTCTATT
>JBAVTM010000227.1:0-1527 GCA_049696195.1 Desulfuromonadaceae bacterium
ATATCTATGTTTCTCCCAGCCAGATCCGGCGCTTCAACCTGCGCACCGGCGATACCGTTTCCGGCCAGATCAGACCCCCCAAGGAGGGCGAGCGTTATTTCGCGCTGCTCAAGGTAGAGTCGGTCAACCACGAATCACCGGAAGTCGCCCGCGACAAAATCCTCTTCGACAACCTGACGCCACTCTATCCCCAGGAGAAGCTGACCCTTGAAACGACATCGGAAAATATGCCGATGCGCGTCATTGAGCTGGTGGCTCCGATCGGAAAAGGACAGCGCGGCCTGATAGTTGCGCCTCCCCGTACCGGCAAGACCGTGCTGATCCAGAACATCGCCAACTCCATAGCCGCCAATCACCCCGAGGTTTACCTGATCGTCCTGCTGATCGACGAGCGGCCGGAAGAGGTGACCGACATGCAGCGTTCGGTCAACGGCGAAGTCGTATCTTCCACCTTTGACGAGCCGGCCACCCGCCACGTACAGGTCGCCGAAATGGTCATCGAAAAAGCCAAACGACTGGTGGAGCACAAAAAGGATGTCGTCATCCTGCTCGATTCGATCACCCGCCTGGCCCGTGCCTACAACACGGTACTCCCCCCGTCCGGCAAGATCCTGACCGGCGGCGTCGATGCCAACGCCCTGCAGAAACCGAAACGCTTCTTCGGTGCGGCCCGCAACATCGAGGAGGGCGGATCGCTGACGATCATCGCCACCGCGCTTGTCGATACCGGCAGCAAGATGGATGAAGTCATCTTCGAGGAATTCAAGGGCACCGGCAACATGGAGCTGCACCTCGACCGCAAGCTGGTGGAGAAACGCACCTTCCCGGCCATCGACATCAACAAATCCGGGACCCGCAAGGAAGAGCTGCTGATAGAAAAGACCTATTTGAATCGAATCTGGATTCTGCGTAAGATTATCCATCCGATGAATGTAGTCGACAGCATGGAGTTCTTATTGGACAAACTTTCAGAAGCCAAGACCAATCAGGCTTTTCTGGATTCAATGTCGAAATAAATAAAATGGTTGCAAAAAACATCCATAATAGCTACACTCACACGTTACTGTTAATAATTGACTACGTTACGCCGTAAAGCACTATTGAAGGAGGAAGAGATGAAAGAAGGTATCCACCCAGATTATTCCGAGATTACCGTTAAGTGCCTGTGCGGTAATACATTCCAGACACGTTCCACAAAAAGCGAGATCAGCACCGAGATCTGTTCTGCCTGCCACCCGTTCTACACCGGCAAGCAGAAATTAATCGACACTGCAGGCCGTGTTGAACGCTACAAAAAACGTTACGGTCAGGCTTGATCGATCGTTTCGGAAACTATTGAGAGGGGCTTTGTCGCAAGGCAAATCCCCTTTTTTTTCCCCTGACGCCCCTGTTCATCCTGGGCGGCAGCTTCAGAAGTCACCCCAACCAATCAGAGCATGCCAGTTTCCGAAATGACCATTGCTTAACCCTGAGCATGGCTCGAACAGGACACCATGAACGTCACCCTGATCGAACACACCCCCAATC
>JBAVTM010000228.1:0-5317 GCA_049696195.1 Desulfuromonadaceae bacterium
AACACGCACTGCTCCGGACTTGCCAGTGCCAGCAATTCCATGGCGTCGGGAGCGCCGTTTTCCTTGAAGAGCCAATACAGCTCATGAGGCTGCATGGCCCGGGCCAGTTTTGTGCCGTCCGGATCTCCCAGGATCAGGGCCATCTTCTCCGTGGGGAGGACCCGGTCAAGATAGCTGCGCTTGTCGGCAAAAGGAAGTGAGCGGAACTCATCTTCGCCAACTTTTACGCTCGTTACGGCTGCTCTGCGTGCATCTTTTCCGGTTACACTGTTTTTCGGCATATATGCTCCTTGTCAAACGGGATCAATCCTGGGGTCGGTTTAAAAAAAATGCTTATTGAGAACATCCCGGAGAACTATAAGGCGGCAGGCTACTTATTGATACCCCTTTTTACCTTTTTTAACACCGACCGAAAGCATTATTGGCTCGTATCGTAATATTTTAGTTTACAAACTTATCTACGTTCCGTCCAGCTTGCGCTGATTCGAAATCAGGGCTTTCATTCTATTTTCCCGGAATTGGTGTAGACTTGAAAAAAGGGTTTTCATTAACTCAGACATTTCCCGGCAATACGGAATTTTTTCTTTGGACACTTAGGGGGTAACTGATGAGGATTCAACGAATCATCTGGGTATTGGGGCGTATTATGTTCTATTCGCTGCTGTTTGTGCTGCTGGCCGTAGTCATATATACGCTTTCGCATGATAAGTTTATGGCAGGTATGATTTTCGGTGTCATGTTTATCCTCGTCCTCTACAAAGGACTAATCTGTCTCAAGATCCCGGCATATTCGGTTGTAGTGCGCGATGGCAAGGTGGTCTTCTTCATCCCCGAGACGACAATTCGTAACCGTTTTGATTTTGTATCGCGTGGGCAGACCATTGTCGAATTGCCACATTACGGCTTACTGGACCGGCTATACAAGTTAGAGCTATTTTCTCCGGATGGTGAGGGGGGTCTGTATTCCTGCCGCCTGTCGCTTCGCCTCAATTATCTCATGGAGCCAGCTGCGTGGCAGCGGGCATATGACAGTTTTGTCTTACACCAGGAGAAGCTGTCCTTAGAAGTCAGGAGGGTGCTGTTGAAGAGCTCTGCCCACCTGGTATGCCGGCCGGTTCCCTTGCAAGGCGAAGAAGCCATGCAGGAGTATCTGAAACCACTTGTTGCGGAGCTCAATCTAGGACTGGAGGACGTCGGGTTGAAAATTGAGGAAGCGAACTGCATATTCACCGCAGGTTCGACACTTGTCCGTTTTGTATCAGACGATCAGGAAATAGTGGAAAAAAAGTCACTGATGCAGCTTCCTGATGTGTGAGATAATCACAAGGCGCCTGGAATTTATGGGGTCATTCTACATTTTATTCTCGAATTATGTTTGGCGCCCAGGCTTTCCTGCCGCTGCAGCAGCAGTTCCTCGCGTCTCAAGGCTCTGCCCACCCCTTTGACCGCTCCAGTGCTCTGCTCCAGTTGCGACGCAGTTCGGCCGCCCTCCCCCGCTCCATAGCCGGGGTGAAGACCCGTTCCGCCTGCCAGAGCTCCCCGATTTCCGCGCGATCCTGCCAGTAGCCGATTGCCAACCCGGCCAGGTAGGCCGCTCCCAGCGCCGTCGTCTCCCGCACCTTTGGCCGCACGACCGTGCAACCCAGGAGGTCGGCCTGGAACTGCATCAGCAGGTCGTTGGCGGTGGCGCCGCCATCCACCCGCAGCTCGACTAACGGGGTGCCGGCATCTGTTTCCATCGCTTCCAGGAGGTCGGCGGCCTGGAAGGCGATACTTTCCAGGGTGGCCCGGGCGATGTGCCCGGCGGTCGTGCCGCGGGTGATGCCGAGCAGGGCACCACGGGCATACGGGTCCCAGTGGGGGGCTCCCAGACCGGTGAAGGCCGGGACGAGGTAGACGCCGCCGTTGTCGGGAACAGAGGCGGCCAGCGTTTCGACCTCGGCCGTGGTGCGGATGATGCCGAGGCCGTCCCGCAGCCACTGCACCGCCGCTCCGGCCACGAAAACGCTTCCTTCGAGGGCATATTCGATTCGGCCCCCAATTCTGCAGGCAACGGTGCTGAGCAGGTTCTGTCCGGAGATCACCGGTTTTGTCCCGGTATGCATCAGCATGAAACAGCCGGTGCCGTAGGTGTTCTTGACCATCCCGGGGCGGTCGCAGAGCTGGCCGAACAGCGCCGCCTGCTGGTCGCCGGCGATGCCGGCAATCGGCAACCGATTGGCAAGGAAGCGGGACGCGGTATGGCCGTAGATCTGGCTGGAATCAACGACTTCGGGGAGGATTGACGGCGGGATCCGGAGCAGTTCCAGCAGCTGCGGGTCCCACGTCCCGTCGTGGATATTGAACAGCAGCGTGCGGGAGGCGTTGCTGGCGTCGGTAATATGACGTTCGCCCCCGGTCAGGTTCCAGACCAGCCAGGAATCGATCGTGCCGAAGGCCAGCTCCCCCGCCTCGGCTTTTGTCCTGGCGCCGGGCACATGATCCAGCAACCAGGCGAGCTTGGTGCCGGAAAAATACGGGTCCAGCAGCAGCCCGGTCCTGGCGCGAAAGGTCGGCTCATGCCCCTGTGCCCGAAGCAGGTCGCACTCCCCCGCGGTGCGACGGTCCTGCCAGACGATGGCATGGTGGATCGGCCTGCCGGTCGCGCGATCCCAGACGACCGTCGTTTCCCGCTGGTTGGTGATGCCGATGGCGGCAATATCGGCGGCGGTCACGCCGGCCCGGGCAATCGCCTCCACCGCCACGCCGAGCTGGGAGGCCCAGATTTCCCCGGCGTCGTGCTCCACCAGGCCGGGTGCGGGAAAGATCTGGCGGAATTCCTTCTGGGCGAGGCCGCGGATGGTGCCGTCATGGTCAAACACCAGGGCGCGGGAGCTGGTTGTTCCCTGGTCAAGGGCAAGGATGAAGCTCATCGTTCATGGCCTCCGGCGGGTTATGGCTAATCAAGGCTGAATCATATAGTTGACTGAACGACTCCATGCGGCTTTCGCCGCCGGCGGCGTCTCTTTTTCCGCGGCGGCGCCTCGATTTCTTTGGTGTGATCGGACAGCGGCACCGGCTCCTGCTGTGCTGTCTGGGCCAGCCACCACTCCAGCCGCCCGGCAACATCCTTCTTGCCGCCGCGAGTGATCCGGCAGTATTCGATGATGTCATTGAAATCCTTACGGGCGATGAACGCCTGCGGCCGGCGACCGGGGATCTGCTTCAGGCGCATCTGCTGGGCAATTATGTCGCGGAGCGCGAGCCCGACGCGGTTCGTGATCTGAACGAACGGGCAGACTTCTCCCATGAACTCCGCTGCCGCGGCGTCGACACTCTGCTGCCACGGCGCGCCTTTGGCGCGGAAGTTCTCCGCCTTCTCATCGAGGTACTCGCCGAAAAGAAGTGCCAGAAGAAGCGGCGGGGAGATCTTGTCCCCCTGCTGGATGCGGGAATCGACGCAGGTGAGCATCTCTCCAAAACGGGTGTGGGGAAAGCCGGCACTTTCGGCGTCGAGCCAGGCAGAGAAAGCCGGGAAAAGCGCCGCGAAGAGACCGGTCTGGCGGAGGAGGTCGCAGCACTTCGCCCCTTCTCCCGAGAGCAGTATTTTGAGCATCTCTTCATAGAGGCGCGGCGGCGAGGCCCTGACGATGGTGTCGGCGGCGGCGACCAGTGCCTTCCGGGTCTCTTCTGCCATCGTGAAGCCAAGCTGGGCGGCAAACCGCACCGCCCGCAGCATCCGCACCGGGTCTTCCTGAAAACGGACCGCCGGATCGCCGATGGTGCGAATGATGCCGGCGCCCAGGTCGGCGAGACCGCCGACGTAGTCGATGATCGAGAAATCGGCGATATCGTAGGCAAGCGCGTTGACGGTGAAGTCGCGGCGCAGGGCGTCTTCTTCGGGGGTGCCGAAGACGTTGTCCCGCAGGATCATGCCCTCGTCATCCTTCAGCGTGTGCGGGTGCCGCTGCTCCCCTCTGCGCGTCTCCACCGCCTCGGGTTCCGGCTCATCAGGCGCCTGGGAACGGAACGTCGCCACCTCGATCAGCTCATCCTTGAAGTGAATGTGTGCGAGGCGGAAGCGTCGCCCGACCAGGCGGCAGCTGCGGAACATCCGTTTCACCTCTCCGGGGGTAGCGTTGGTCACGACGTCAAAATCCTTCGGCTCTCGGCCGAGCAGGAGGTCGCGCACACAGCCGCCGACGAGATAGGCGACAAAGCCGTTGTCCTTCAGCCGGTAGAGAACGCGCAGGGCGTTCGGGCTCATGAGCGTGCGGGAGATCCCGTGCTCCTGTCGCGCGATTGTAACCTGGCCGCTCTTTTCCGGGTTTTTTTTCTTTTTCATGCGTTACAGCTCTCCCTGTCCGAGGTTCCCGGTTTTTTATGTTCCTGTAACGTTCCTTTCGATCAGCCTGGCCGGCGTCACGTCTCCGATGGACAGCTCAAGAAACAGCCGCCTGGTCAGAAACGCTTCGACCTCTTTCAGTGCGGCGGGGTCGCCAGGCACAATGTCCAGCTTGCCGCCAGCCATCATGCCGTGACCTCCACCGGTTCCTCTCCCCGCCACCAGCTTTTTGATGATTTTGCCCGCATTGAGGAGCGTACTGGTCGTGCGGATGGAGAGGATCACTCCATCGTTGTAAAGCCCCATGCTCAGTACGGTCTCGATCCCCGCCAGCCTGATCAGATAGTCGGCCATCTCCGCCACGACTTCTGGAAAGTGGATCGCCTGCAGGTTCACCACCAGCAGCTTGCCGTAGATCGTCGCGTTTTCAACTCCATTGTGAATTGTCCGGAAATGTTCCACTGGCAGTTTGGGATAGGTGATTTCATACAGGAGCCGCTTGTTCGCCACGGGAAAGAGGCGCAGGTAGGCGTCACGGTCGGGCTCGTTCGCCTCCCTTCCTAAGTCCTGCGTCTCGGATTTGATTGCGTAGAACAACGCGGTAGCCAGTTTGGTGCCGATCGTGATGTTTTGCGCCAGCAGGTATTCGTAGAGGATCGTGGCGGTAACGCCGTAATCGTCGCGAACATCCACCCGGCGGCATTTTTTGGTTTCTTCCCTCAGGGGGTGATGATCGATGACGACATCCACCCGGCGCTCCGGGGGAAGGGAGTTGTTGCCGGTGCCCGGCTGGGTGTCGAGCATGCAGACCGCGCTGAAATCATCCAGATCGACCGTTTCCAGGGGGGTGAGCGTAATTTCCAGCTCCTTGGCCATCGCGAGGTTTTCGCTGCGCGCGATCATGCCGGAAAAGGCGATGATCGCATCCCGGCTCAGTTTCATGGCCAGCAGGTGGCGGAGCGCCATGGCCGAGGCCAGGCAATCGGGGTCCGG
>JBAVTM010000229.1:0-2113 GCA_049696195.1 Desulfuromonadaceae bacterium
CCAGGTCGCGTCCCCACGGGATCGGCTGATCCAGCATGGAATAGAGCAGCGGGTCGAGCAGGGCGGTGGTCAACAGGCCGACGCCTCCCCAGGTGAGCAGTTTTTTCACCGTGGACCCTTTCCGCCCAGGCAGCCGGACTTCACGCAAACCGCATATTTGAGATAGCGCCCTTCGGGGAAGGTGACCGGATAGGGAAAATCTTCCGGCTGTCCGAGCAGGGAGATCACCCGCAGGTCGCTTCCGGCCTGCAGCGCCCCCCGGCGCAGCTCCTTCAGGTATTCTGCCGTATCTACCTTCTGGTGATTGGATGATGCCATCAGTAGTCCCCCCTCGGCCAGCAGGGGGAGAGCCGCCGCCACAAGGTCGGAGGTGCCGCCGCGGGTGGTAAAACGACTCTTGGCGGTGGTGGAAAAAGAGGGCGGGTCCATCAACACAATATCGAAGTTTTTTCCGCTCTGCGCCAGCTTGCCCAGCACCGCGAGACAGTCGCCGACCATAAATTCATGCTGCCGGGGGGGGATGTGGTTGGCGGCGAAGTTCTCCCTCGCCCAGTCGGTATATCCGGCCGAGGCATCGACGCTCGTCACCTGTGCGGCTCCGGCAGCGGCCGCCGCCACCGAAAACGCGCCGGTATAGGAGAACAGGTTGAGCAGTCGCTTCCCCTCCACCCGCCCCATCAGATCGCGGCGGTTGCGGCGCTGGTCGAGGAACAGCCCGCTGTTCAGCCCCTGCTCAAGGCTCACCAGAAAGGTGAGCCCGTTTTCCCGGACTTCCAGACGCAGCGGAGCAGTTTTTCCGGCCAGAATGCGCCCGTAATTCTTGCTGTCGCTGACCGCCTCCAGTTCACGGGTCTTCTGCGGGCGGCTTTTTTCGTAAATACCGAGCGGCGACAGCAGCTCCTGCAGTATCTGTGTGACCAGCTTCAGATGCGGCCGCCAGGCAGCGCTGTAGAGCTGCAGCATCAGATAGTCGGCATACCGGTCCACCGTCAGCCCGGGGAGGCCATCCCCCTCGGCGTTGACCAGGCGGTAGGCGGAGGTATCGGCCAGATCGGCATGGTGGCGGCGCAGTTCTATTGCACCCTGCAGCCGCTTCGTCAGCCAGGGGCGATCAAGCTGAATCCTCCCCCGGTCCAGCACCCGCGCAACGATTCGATCCTCCGGATCAAGGAGGGCCGTGGCCAGAAAACGGCCCTGGCCGTCGCTGAGCTCCACGCTCTGCCCGGGACTGCCGGCAGGCCACTTCCGGGTGTAGGCATCCGCTACGACCCAGGGGTGACCGAGTTCCAGCATTCTGGCGGTTTCGGGGCCAACGATTCGTGCCGTATCCTTCGTTTTCACAGTGCTCTCCGCTGCATTATTGGGAAAACCTGCCGCCGCAATCTTCCTGCCCGCCGCGGATCTTCTCGACGGCGTGGCCGATCGTCGGCCAGACCGCCTCAAGGTTTTCCACTGCCCCCCTGGGGCTGCCGGGGAGGTTGACGATCAGCGTCCGGCTGCGAATGCCGGCCACGGCACGGGACAGGGATGCCATCGGGGTCTTCTCCAGGCTCCTGAGCCGCATCAGTTCACCGAGGCCTGGGATGATCCGCTCAACGACCTGCAGCGTCGCTTCGGGGGTGATGTCGCGGGGCGAAACCCCGGTGCCGCCGGTGGTCAGGATCAGGTCCGCCGCATCGGCATCAGCCCACTCCGTCAGCACCGCCACAATCTGCTCGAACTCATCGGCGATGACACGGGACTGAACGACCTGCACCCCCCGTTCGGCCAGCCAGGCCGCCAGTGCCGGGCCGCTTTCGTCAACTCGTTCGCCGCGCGAACCCTTGTCACTCAAGGTCAGGACAGCTGCTCTCATCTGTTGATCCTCCTGCAGGAATTAGAGTAGAATTGTTGGGATTGTATCCGGAAGAATACATGCCGGCAGAAGTGTTTTATTCCCGGCGACGGGCATCAAACCTCCTGCACGACCCTCCGTATTTCTGCTTCAAGGGTGCTAAAGCTGTACGGTTTGCGGATGAACCCGGAAGGGGCCCGGCTGGAGATCCGATCACCCAGTTCCTCTTCGCTGAAGCCGCTGGAAAGGATCACCTTGATGTCCGGTCTGATGCTGCAG
>JBAVTM010000230.1:0-8397 GCA_049696195.1 Desulfuromonadaceae bacterium
GTTCGTGGCCGGTGCCGTAGTTCCATGAGAGCTTCGTGATCGGCTCCGGGAAGACACCCTTCTCCCTGGTATAGAGATTTTTGACCCGCTTGAAGAACTGGTCGATGATCCAGAGGTCGCTCATGGACTGACCGACCGGTTCAACCGCCTTGTAGCGCCACTGGGCCCAGCGGCCGGAGTTGGAGATGGAGCCCTCCTTTTCCACCGACGAGGCGGCCGGCAGCATGAAGACCTCGGTCTGGATATCCTTGGGATTGACGCCGGGACGTTTCCAGAAGATGGAGGTTTCGGTTTCCCACAGGTCCACCGTCACCAGCCACTTGAGCTTGCCCAGCGCCGAGCGGGCATGGCCGGAGTCGGGACCGCCGACCGCCGGGTTCATCCCCATGCAGACCAGACCCTCCAGTTCGCCCTTGCCCATCTTTTCCAGGATCTTGTTGTAGGCATAGCTCCCCATCCGCTTGGGCAGGTAGGAGTAGCAGAAGTCGTTGGCGGCCGTGGCGTTGTCGCCGTACCAGGCTTTCAGCAGGCTGGTCAGGTACTTGGGGGTGTTGCCCCACCAGTTGGCGCTCTTCGGGTCCGTGGTCTTGGGGGTCCACTTCTCCACATAAGCCTTGAGATCGACGTTGTCGAACTCGGGGGACTTGAGGTAGCCGGGGAGCAGATGAAAGAGCAGGCCGTAGTCGGTGGAACCCTGGACGTTGGATTCACCGCGCAGGGCGTTGACCCCGCCGCCGGCGATGCCGATGTTGCCCAGCAGCATCTGCAGCATGGCCACGGCCCGCACGTTCTGGGTGCCGTGGGTGGACTGGGTGATGCCCATGGCGTACAGGATGGTGCCCGCCTTGTCCGGGCGGCCGGTGGCGCAGAAGTTCTGCACGACCTTGAGGTAGTCCTCTTTCTTTGTTCCGGTGATGGAGCAGACCATGTCCACTGTGTAACGTGAATAGTGCTTCTTGAGCAGCTGATAGACGCTGCGGGGATTGCTCATCGTCAGGTCGCGCGTCGGCTTGCCGTCGGCGCCGGACTCGTAGGCCCAGGATTTCAGGTCATAGCTCTTTTCCTTGTCGTCGAAGGAACAGAACATGCCGTCCTTGAAATCGTATTTCTCGCCGACGAGAAAGGTGGCGTTGGTGTAGTCGCGGACGTATTCTTCATGAATCAGACCGTTCTGCAGGGCATAGTTGATCATGCCGCCCAGAAAGGCGATATCGGTGCCGGGACGGACCTGGGCGTAGATGTCGGCCTTGGAGGCGCTGCGGGTGTAGCGCGGATCGACGACGATCAGCTTGCCGCCGTTGTCCATGGCTTCTTCGATCCATTTGAAGGAGATCGGGTGATTTTCGGCCGGGTTGCAGCCGATGATGAAAATGCTGTCGCTGTTCTTCAGGTCGATCCAGTGATTCGTCATTGCCCCACGTCCAAATGAAGCCGCCAGACCGGCGACTGTTGAGGAGTGTCATAATCGGGCCTGATGTTCAAGCTGCCCGACACCCATGGCGCGGGAAAATTTCGACCAGAGGTAGCATTCCTCGTTATCCAGTCCGGCGCCGCCGAAGAAGGCCATGCCGTCGGTGCGGTTCACCACGTATTCCTTGTTGTCCTTCTTGTTCAGTTCGTTGACCTTGAACGTCCTGTCCCGGGTCTCCTTCATGCGCATGGCGATGCGGTCCAGGGCCCAGTCCCAGGATTTTTCCACGAATACGTCCGAGCCGGGGGCGCGATACATGATCTTCTGCAGGCGCCGGTCATTGTTGGCGATCTGAAAGAGCGAGCTTCCCTTGGAGCAGAGCGCCCCCTGGTTGATGGGATGCCTGGGGTCACCCTCGATATTGATGACCGTGCCGTTTTTGGTGTGCACCAGCATGCCGCAGCCAACCGCGCAGAACGGGCAGATCGTGGTACTGGCCTTGATTCCCTTGATACGTGTGTGCGGCGCATCGGCGTTGGCTTCGCCCGGTGTGCCGCTCAGGGCGACACCGGCTGCTGCCAGCGCCCCTCCCTGCAAAAACTGCCTTCGTGACATTCCCATAAATAGCTACTCCTTTGTTAGTGGCACACGTCCGGATCTGATCAGATGTGTGCAAAGTTGTCTCGAATACTGAAAAGCATGCTGTATACGGCAAGGGGTGTGCCAAAAGTGTTTACAGTATAGTCTTGGGCGGTGCTGCGCGTTGGAGCACAACGGTTTCGCGATTCGGGGCGAAAAGTACATGCGGCAGATGCGCATTTTGCGGGTTGCCAAATGCGCATTTTTGTCTGATACTGTGCAAAACTGTCTTGAAGGGGCGCGTGCATGGCACAGATCTGTATCTGCGACGACGAGGAAGGAATCCTCAAGTATCTGAAAAAGCTGCTCAAGGGGCACCAGGTGACCACCTTCAGCCGCGGGGGAGAGCTGCTGGCGCATCTGGAGTCGCCTGCCGGCGACCGGGTGGAATTGCTGCTGCAGGATCTGCGCATGCCGGATCTGGACGGAATCCAGATTCTGCAGCGGGTCAAGGAGAAACGCCCGGAACTGCCGGTGATCATCATGACCGCCTTTGCCACGGTGGACGACGCGGTGCGCGCCATCAAGCTCGGCGCCTATGACTATGTGACCAAACCCTGCCCCAATGAAAAGCTGCTCAGCATGGTGGAAAACGTGCTGCAGATGCGCCGTCTGGCGGCCGAGAACCGTCGCCTGCGGGAGGAGCTGGCCGGAGGTGCGCCGGAGCAGATTGTCTTTGCCAGCCCCCGTTTTCGCGAAGTCTATGACCTGACCCTCAAGGTGGCGTCCAGCGACGCCAACATCCTCGTCCTCGGCGAATCGGGCACCGGCAAGGAGCTGATCGCCAGCGCCCTGCACCATAACAGCCCGCGCTGCACCCATCCGTTCGTCTCCCTCAACTGCGCCGCCCTGAGCGATACCCTGCTGGAAAGCCAGCTGTTCGGCCACCTGCGGGGCGCCTTCACCGGTGCGGTTACCAACCAGAAAGGGATGCTGGAAGAGGCCGACGGCGGCACCCTCTTTCTGGACGAGATCGGCGATGTCAGCCCGGCGGTGCAGGCCAAGCTGCTGCGGGTAATCCAGGAGCGCGATTTTATCCCGGTGGGCTCGACCCGCGCCAAAAAGGTGGATGTGCGTTTCGTGGCCGCCACCAACAAGGATCTGCAGCGCGAGGTATACGAGGGTCGGTTCCGTGAGGATCTTTTCTACCGCCTGAACGTGATCAGCATCAACCTGCCGCCGCTCAGGGACCGCCCCGAGGACATCGAGCCGCTGGCGCGCCACTTCCTGCGGCGCTTTGCCTCCCGCATGTCCAAGGATATCCGTGACATTGCCCCTGAAGGGCTCGAGGCGTTGCAGTCCTACGGCTGGCCCGGCAATGTGCGCGAGCTGGAAAACGTCATGGAGCGGGCGGTGATTCTTACCGGCGGCAGCGCCATCGCCGCTGACGTCATTCCGCTGCAGGGCGGACGCAACGCGGCGCAGCCGCCGCCTGTCCCGGTGCAGAGGCCGGCGATGGTTGCCCTTGAGGAGATGGAGCGTCACCATATCGAGGCGGTCCTGAAAGGGAACAATTACAACAAGAGCCGTACGGCTGAGATCCTGGCGATCTCGCGCCGGACGCTGGACCGCCGCATCGCCGAATTCGGGCTGATGGAGGGGGAACGCTGATGCAGCGGGTTCGCACCTCCATCCGCCGCAAGCTGATCTTCGCTACCCTGACGCCGCTCTGCGTGGCAATCCTGCTCTGCTGGCTGATCGGCTCGCTGCTGATTACCGACCGCATCTTCCGTGAGGCCCAGCGGAAGGTGATCGGCGACCTCAACCTGGCCCGCAAGGTGTATCAGGACGAGATCAACCATCTTGCCGGCATCGTCAGGGTGGCCGGGCTGACACCGGCCATGGCCGATCACCTCGTGTCGAGAAGAGTCCCGCTGCCGGAAAAGGCGCTGCAGCGGCTGCTGAAGGAGGAACGGCTCAGTTTTCTCAACGTCATCGACACCAACGGTGTTGTGCAGTACCGGGCGGCCAATCCGGCCCGGCAGGGTGACCGGCTGGACGGAGATCCGCTCGTGGCCCGTGCCCTGAAGGGTGAGCTGGCCGGCGGAGCCCAGATCTACAGCCCGGAGCGCCTGGCTTCGGAGAGCCGGAGTCTGGCGGAGACGGCACAGACCGCACTGCGGGCGACACCCCGTGCCCGGACGGTCTCGAACGGGAGCGAGCGTCGCGGATTGATGCTGGTGGCGGCAGCTCCGCTGCTGACGTCGGACGGGCGGGTGGCCGGGGCGCTGCAGGCGGGATTCATGCTCAACGCCGACAACCGGGTCGTGGACACCATCACCCGGATTGTCTTTGACCGGGAAGGGGGGGGCGCGGCCACGGTCTTCCTGGGTGACGTGCGTATCGCCACCAACGTGCGCGATGCATCGGGGGGTCGCGCCACCGGCACCCTCATGTCGGACGAGGTCGCCCGGGTGGTTCTCTCGCAGGGGAAGCTCTGGAGCGATCGGGCGTTCGTGCTCAGCAACTGGTTCATTTCGGCCTATGAACCGATCCGTGATCCTTCCGGCAGCGTCATCGGCGCCCTGTATGTCGGCATGCCGGAACAGCCGCTGCTGGATCTGCGGAAAAACCTCAACCTGATCTTCGCCGCGGTACTGCTGTTCGTGGCATTGATCGGCATCACGCTCTCCACCTGGATCGGCAGCCGTCTGGCCCAGCCGCTGCGGGCCCTGGCCGAGGCAGCACGGCGCATGGCAAGCGGCGAACGTATCGAGCCGATTCTGGTCAGAAGCGATGACGAGATCGGCATTCTGGCCGACGAATTCAACACCATGACCCGCGAGGTCAGCACACTGAATCAGACCCTTGAACAGAAAGTGGTGGAGCGTACCCGGCAGCTGGAGGAGAAGAGCCGGCAACTGCTGACCGCCCAGAAGGAGCTGGCCAGGTCGGAACGACTTGCCGGGCTGGGGATGCTGGCGGCCGGCGTGGCCCATGAGATCAACAACCCGCTGGCGGTGATCCGCGGCAATGCCGAACTGCTGCAGGTTTCCATCCCCGCTGACTCGGAGGATCGTGAAGAGGTGGACGCCATCGTGGAGGAGGCGATCCGCATCGGGCGCATCGTCAACAACCTGCGGGTGTTTTCGCGCAGCGGCGTGCAGCGTGTGTCACATTTTTCCCTGGGTGGCCTGCTGGACGGTATCCTCGATCAGATCGGCCACCAGATCCCGCTTGATCGCTACAGGATCGTCAGGGGCTATTGGGGAAAGGACATGACTCTGGATGGTGACGAGGACCAGCTGCGGCAGGTCTTCACCAATCTGATTGTCAACGGCCTGCAGGCCATGCCGGAGGGTGGGGAGCTGGTGGTTGACGCCGGGATCGATGATGCAGCGGAGCGGATCTGCGTAACGGTGTGCGATCACGGCAGCGGTATCCGGGCGGAGGATATGGGGAGACTGTTCACCCCGTTCTTCTCCACCAAAACAGGGGGGACCGGCCTGGGGCTGGCGGTTTCCTACGGTATCGTCAGCGACCATGGCGGCGAGATCAGTGTCAGCAGTCCTGCCGGAAACGGGGCCACATTCACCGTTTCGCTGCCGCTGAGCCAGGATCAACGCGCATCAGGCAATGCAGCACACTCCAGGTCCGGGGAAATTCAATAAATTGATCTGGGTCATGTAAATAACCGGCAGATCTGTCAGAGTACAGCCATGGAAACGATGACAAAACAGCAGAAAAAAGATATCAGGCTGATCGGGAAGTTTGTCGAGGTCTACTGTGCCGGGAAACACCGCGGCGCCGAACGCGCCTCCGTTGCACTCCCTGAAGGCCTGGAAGAACGCAGCGTATGTCCCGAATGCGCAGCCTTTTTGGCATACGCAATAACCAGACGGCTGAAGTGCCCGCTGGAAGCCGAGAAACCGTCCTGCAAACATTGCCGCACCCACTGCTATGCCAAGCCGCAACTGGCGAAGGTCAAGGAGATTATGGCGTACTCCGGGCGCACGCTGATGCTGCGCGGCAGACTGGATTACATCTGGCATTACTTTTTTTAGCTAGAATCGCCGGAATGAACAAAAAAAGTTATACGCACTGATAAAGGAGATCGAACATGTTGAGAAAAATTGTTACCATCGACCAGGATAAATGTGACGGCTGCGGACTCTGTGTCCCGTCCTGCGCCGAAGGCGCCATCACGTTGATTGACGGCAAGGCGGTGCTGTCGGCTGATAACCTGTGCGACGGGCTGGGCGCCTGTCTGGGTGAGTGCCCGCGGGATGCCATTCATATCGAGGAGCGCGAGGCGGATGAATTTGACGAGGCGGCCGTGGAAAAGCATCTGGCCGCGCAGGGGAAGCCGGTTCCGGTTCACCAGCATGCCGCACCTGCTCCGGCAGCCCATCACCACGCCGGTGGCGGCTGCCCCGGTTCCCGTGCCATGAGCTTTGCCCGTCCAGAACCCGCAGCCGAAGCAGCCCCAAGCGGCAGCAGACAGAGCCAACTGGCCCAGTGGCCGGTACAGCTCCATCTGGTCTCCACCACCGCTCCCTATTTCCAGGGGGCCGATCTGCTGATCACCGCCGACTGCGTGCCGGTGGCCTATGCAGGGTATCACGAGGACTTCCTCAAGGGAAAAGCGGTCGTGATGGGATGCCCGAAACTCGATGACAACAACTTCTACACACAGAAGCTGACCGAGCTGTTCAGCAAGTCGGATATCAGGAGCATCACCGTCCTGAAGATGGAGGTTCCCTGCTGCGGCGGGATCGCGGTGGCGGCACGCCAGGCGCTGGCGGCGAGCGGCAAGGAGATCGCCTACAAAGAGGTTACGGTCGGAATCCAGGGACAGATCAAGGGGTAACTTCCCTTCACCTGAAAATATAAACGGCCCGTTGCCACCTCATGTGTGGCAGCGGGCCGTTTTGCTTTTGGTGCGGAAAATATGCCTGAAACAGAAGGTCGTCCCGTCCCCGGAACAGATTCGGGGTCAATTATACTTCAAGGCTGATTGGTAAAAACGTGGCTCATATCAGACCTCTATCCTGAACTCGGCACCGTTGCCGGTGTTGCGCGCAGTCAGGGTTCCCGCCATGTTTTTTTCAATGATGATTTTCGACATGAACAGGCCGACTCCTGTCCCCCTGTCCGGTCCCTTTGTGGTGAAGTACGGATCGAAAATACTGTCCATGATATCCTCTGGAATGCCGCCGGCGTTGTCGGTAATGCTGACGATGCTCTTGTCGTCTTCCGTGAACAGACGTATCGTAACCTTCGGGCTGTCGGTTTTCCGGTTTTCAAACGCATCCTTGGCATTAATCATAATGTTAAGGAGAACTTGAGAAAATTCGTTCGGGTGTCCATGGATGACGGGATCGCCTGTTGGGTTGACTTCGATCGAGATTCGCTGGTCGTTGAATACCGCCTCGATAAGGGAGAGCGTTTTTGAAATTTCCTTGCTCACACTGAACGTGACCTGTTCCTTGTCCGGTCTGAAGAAATTTATGAAATCGCCGATGGTCCGGGACATGTGCTGAATTATATCCATGGTCATACCGGCACTGTTATCCAGGTGCTCCTTGAATAAATCTCCCTCTTTGTAGCATATCTGCAGTTGCTGGATTATGAGCCCCAGTGCGTTTAACGGCTGCCGCCACTGGTGGGCAATATTGCCGATCATTTCCCCCATGGCCGCATGACGGCTCTGCTGAATGAATTGTTGTTCCTTCTCACGAAGGGCTTCCACGGCACGCAGGCGCTCCATGGTTTCCGCATGCAAGGCACGCTCCGCGTCCAGGTGGCGGGCTGCATGGTCGAGGTTGTCAAGCGCGAAGGAAATATCCATTGCCATCTGTTTCAACAGATCGATCATCTGGTCACAGAAATAGTTCGGTTCGTCGGAGTAGATGGTCAAGGCGCCGATCACTTTTTTATTCAATGTCAGCGCAATGGACGCTGAAGAATTGATGCCCTGCTCCCGCGCCTTTTCATGCCAGAGCTGGGTGCGCGGGTCGTTGTTGAAATCGTTGCAGATGTGGTAGCTGCCGTCGCGGATGGCCGAACCGGTAGGCCCCAGCCCTTCAGGTTCCTCCCTCACGGATATCCGGATGTTGTCAAGAAAACCGTTATTGGCGCCGTGCCAGGCGACAGGTTTAACCATGCCGGATTCGTCATCGATGAGCCCGGTCCAGACCAGCATGAAACCGCCCTGTTCGACCGCGCCCCGGCAGATATTGCTGAACAGCGTGTCGCGATCGTTTGCGCGCACGATGGTATGGTTGGTCACGCTCAGCACCGCATAGAGGCGGCTCAGGCGCAGTATGGCAGCTTCCCGCTCGGTGAGTTTGAGCTCTAATGCCTTGTTGGCCTCCAGCAATCTTCCCTCCTTGATGGTGGAGATC
>JBAVTM010000231.1:0-3955 GCA_049696195.1 Desulfuromonadaceae bacterium
CCTATCGGGTGCTGCTTGACTACGTTGCCGCTTACCGCTTCTCTTTTGCCGAGGATGAATTTTACGAGCAGAATCCGGAGGCTCGGATATGGCTGCAATTCTCCGACGATCCGCTGTGGGGGAAGAAATAAGGAAAACCGGGCTGGTCAGATGATGACTGGACTGTTTTCTTTGAATTCAAGCAGCTCCTTGCAGTGAACTCAGAACCCATGCCACATAAACCAGCCCCCCACTAACGCTACTACTAATCCGCTGACGCGTTTCGCCCAGAGTGAGAAGTTGACCACCCCCCGCGCCTTGACGAACCCTTCGACAAAACCGGTGAAGGTGCCGGCGAAGAGCATCAGCAGGCAGTGGCCGATCGCGTAGCAGAAGAGCAGCGCGATGCCGTACAGCACCTGACCCTTGACTGCCACCAGCGTCAGCAGCACTACCAGCACCGGTGTGGCGCAGGGGGAGGAAACGACGCCGAAGAACAGCCCCAGCAGGAAGGCGCCGACAATTCCCCCGCGTTTCGGCCTGAAGTCACGTCTGATCGGGAGGCGAATCTCGTACAGCCCCATCAGCTGGCCGCCCATGACCAGCGCGATTGTGCCGGCAACCAGATACCACGGTCCCCCAAGGGTGCCGAACATGGTGCCCAGCAGACCGGCCGCCGCGCCGAAGGCGGTAAAGGTCAGCGACAGCCCGAGGACAAAGACCAGGGAATAGCGGAACGCCTTCCCCCTGTCACCGTCGCTGTAGCCGCCCACAAAACCGACCACCAGCGGGATGGTTGCCAGTACGCAGGGGGAGGCCGATGACAACACACCGGCCAGGAAGACCGCTCCGAATGCCACCAGCGGGTAGAGGGTGATGATCTGTTCGATGTTGTCGAGAAAAGTCATCTCAGCCCGGCGTTTTTTAGCTCTTTCAGGATAGCCGCTTTGTCCATGAAGCCGGCGTGGCGCCTGACCTCTTTTCCCTGGGCATTGAAAAAAATCTGGGTAGGGATCATCTGGACGCGGAATTTCTTTGCAGCAGCCTCGTCATCATGGACATCGATGAACAGAACACCGGCCTTGCCCCGGTACTCTCCGGACAGCGATTCCAGGATCGGCGCCATCTTCCTGCAGGGGATGCAGCTGCGGGCGCCCAGGTCAATGACCGTCGGTTTGCCGGACGACAGCGCCTGATTGACAACGGTCGACGTGGCTGAAGGAAGTTCGGCACTGGCCGTGGCCGCCAGCAGCAGAAGCGAGAGCGCAATAAGCGGCTTCATGGCAGCATCTCTGCGATCTCTGCTGCAGAGGCGATTTTGCCGGAAAATTTTACCTGACCGTCGATCACCAGCGCCGGGGTGCTCATAACGCCATATTTCATGATAGAGGGGATATCCTCCACCTTGATGATTTCCGCCTCGATCCCCTTTTCCTTCACGGCCTTCTGAACCGCTTCATAGAGGGTCTTGCACTTTGCGCAGCCGGTTCCCAAAACTTCGATCTTCATTGCCTGCTCCCTTTTTGATCGGTTATTTTTTTACTTCGATTTTCATAATCTGCCATAAAATCCTTGGCCCGTTCTCCCCGCAGGTATTCGGCCAGGCCGATCAGACCATCTGTAAGATACCTGGCGTCATACCCTTTGCTTCGCAGATAGGCCATGGCGATGGCGGAGCGATCCTTGTGGGGACAGGCAGCGACGATTGTTTTGTCCCTGGGCAGTTCCTTGAGTCGTTTGGGTAGCTCGTTCAATGGGATGTTCAGGGAGAACCCGGTACTCCAGGCGGCGACCTCTTCCTTGAAGCGCACATCGACCAGAACCGCCCTGCCGTTGGACAGCAACGGGACAAGCCCCTTGCTGTCTATCTTCATGTCGTCACGAACCTCATAATCGAAGTGAACGAGAAAACGTTCAAATTCGGATTCAGCGGCAAAGGCGGCGGCGATCCCAAGATGCAGGGCGAGTATGACCAGACAGATCATCAAAGCAATGCGTTTCATAGCTTCTCCGTTGCGGCTTTCTTTTAGGAGTGATATCCGGTTAATTGATCCTGTTGAGAACAACGGAAGCTCATAATAGAATCAGTGCTGATGCCCACAGCTCGCACGCTGCCGATGGTTGAATTCCTTGATCAGCGGGCCGCCGCTGCAGGTGGAACAATCAAGCTGGATAGTGGTATGGGTAATATGAAAGTGGTGCTCCAGTTCGTGCTCGATGGCGTGCAGCAGCTGACTGCGCTCTCCGTCATATTCCGGATCTATTTCAACATGGGCCGACAGGGCGAAGATGTGGGAGCAGACCGTCCAGATGTTGAGGTGGTGGACATCCAGTACCCCTTCGATCCCGCGAATATTTGCGGCAACCTGTTCGACGGACATCCCGCGGGGCACCCCCTCCATCAGGATATGCGTCGCCTCCCGCAGCACCCTCCCGGCGCCGACCATGATCAGCAGGCCGATGGCGATGGAAATGATCGGATCGGCCTGATACCAGCCGGTGTAGCGCATCAGGATCGCTCCGGCAATCACCCCCACCGAGGCCGCGGCATCTCCCAGTACATGCAGGAAGGCACTGCGGACATTCAGGTCGTCGTGAGCGTGTCCGTGCAGACCCTTGGCCGCCAGCAGGTTGGCAACCAGGCCCAGGACCGCAATGATCAGCATCGGAGTTGTCTGCACTTCTTCCGGTGCAAACAGCCGTTTGCTCCCTTCGTAGAGAATGCCGACCGCCATCAGAAATACCGTCAAACCGTTGATCAGCGATGCCAGCACCTCGGCCCGGTGCCAGCCGTAGGAATGCCGCTCGCTTGGTGGCTGGGCGGCCAGCTTGATAGCCCCCAGCGAAAGCGCCAGGGCAAACAGGTCCAGAAAGACATGTCCCGCGTCGGAGAGCAGCGCCAGGGAATTGGACCAGATGCCGCCGATGACCTCCGCCACCAGGGTGATGGCGGTCAGAGAGATGGCGAAGATCAGGCGGTTCGATATTGTGCGGTCAATATATGACATTGATGCCCTTTCAGAGGATTGCGTTGAACAGATAGCCGACACAGACGATTGACGCGGCTACTATCCCAAAGAATACCACCAGCAGCCGATTTTTCAGGACGTTCTTCAGAATAATCGCTTCCGGCAGCGACAGCGCCGTGACCGCCATCATAAACGCCAGTACGGTGCCGATAGCCATCCCCTTTTCCATCAGGGCGTGGACGATCGGGATCACCCCGGCGGCGTTGGAGTAAAGCGGTACGCCCAGAGCCACGGCAACCGGAACGGCAAAGGGGTTGTCGCGCCCCGCCCAGCGCGCCAGGAAGTCAGCAGGAACATAACCGTGGATGAAGGCCCCCAGGCCGACACCGACCACCACATAGGGCCATATTTTTTTCAACAGCTCCACTGTGTATTCCCGCGCATAGCCGAGCTTCTCCCGGAAGGTCTGTCGCACGATTTCGGCGTTGCCGACCTGCATCTCCCAAACATAGTCCTGAACATATCTTTCCATCTTCAGCTTGCCGATGACGATGCCGGCAATGATCGCCACCAGCAGACCGGAGCCGATATAGAGCAGGGCAATCTTCCAGCCGAACAGTCCCCAGAGCATGATCAGCGCCACCTCGTTGACCATGGGCGATGATATCAGGAAGGAGAATGTCACCCCCAACGGTACGCCGGACTCGACAAAGCCGATGAAGAGCGGCACCGCCGAGCAGGAACAGAAGGGCGTCACGATCCCCAGCAGGGCGGCCAGGACATTCCCGACGTATTCCCGTTTGTGGGAGAGCATGCGTTTGGTCTTTTCCGGTGGGAAGGAGGTGCGGATGACCGCCACGACATAGATGATCGTCGTCAGCAGCAGAAATATCTTCAGGGTGTCATAGATAAAGAAGTCCAGCGCCTCGCCTGAACGGGAACCGGGGACCAGACCAAAGAGGGTAAAGGTGACATAATCGGCAAAATCTTTCAGCATGGCGTACTCC
>JBAVTM010000232.1:0-8264 GCA_049696195.1 Desulfuromonadaceae bacterium
GGCATACGCCCCGAAACTTCCCAGTGCCTTGCCGAACGTTCCCATCTGAATATCAACGTCACCACTGACACCCATCAGCTCGGCACTCCCCCGCCCTCCCTCTCCCAGAACACCGCAGCCATGGGCATCATCAATCATAAGGAGAGCCCCGTGTCTGCGTTTGAGGGCAGCCAGCTCAGCGAGCGGCGCAATATCACCATCCATGCTGAAGACCCCATCACTGACAATCAGAGAGCGTCCCCCGGCATGTTTATCCATAAGCGCCGCCAGATAGCGGTGATCGTTGTGGGGATAGCGGACGAAACGCGCTCCGGAGAGCAGGATTCCATCAACAATGCTGGCATGGTTGAGCCGGTCGGAAAAGACAACATCACCACGCCCGACAAGGGCCGGAATGATGCCGGTATTCGCCGCATGGCCGCTGTTGAAGAGCAGCGCCGCCTCACTCTTTTTAAAAGAGGCGACCGCATCCTCCAGCCGTTCGTGCAGCTCCATGGTCCCCGACACCAGCCGGGAAGCGCCGCTGGATGTCCCATACTGCTGAACTGCCGCTATTGAAGCGGCCGCCAGAGACGGGTGATCAGCCAATCCCAGATAATTATTGGAACAGAGCAGCAGCACGTCGTGTCCGTTGCAGGCAACGTGAGCCGCTTGCCTGCCGCTGATCATCCTGGTACTCCGCAGCAGGCCACGGCTTTTGATTTCTTCCAGTTCATTTTGTATCGTTTTTTGCATAGCTCCATTCTCACTGGTTAACCTATTCATGACATACGGTTGACAATGGGTTCAAAAAAATATCTGTCCGTGGCTACAACACTAGAGGTACGCTGTCAACCCGGCGGCTCCTAGCTGTTCAACCACCTTTTTCACATCCTGACAGCGCTCACGGTGGCAGACCAGAATCGCATCCGGAGTGGACACGATCACGACGTCATGCACGCCGACCGTCGCAACCATTCTCCCGTCAGCATAGATCAGGCAGTCGGAGGAATCGACGGCAACATGCCCGGCAGCATTGATACAGACCGTCCCGTCACGGTCAGGCTCAACCACCTCCGGCAGGGCACTCCAACTCCCGACATCACTCCACCCCATCTCGACCGGAACCATCTTAACCCGGGAAGATTTCTCCATTACCCCGTAATCGATAGAAACAGTGTCGATGTCCTGATACAGTGTCGCAATCCGCTCCTTCAGGCCGGCATCTTCCCAAGCAGCGCCGGTTTGCATCAACGGCACAAGTTTTTCGTGCAGAGCCGGCATGAACGTCCCCATCTCCTCCAGAATTGTGTCGGCCCGCCAGATAAACATGCCGCTATTCCAGAAGAAGTTCCCCTCTTCCAGATAGCGCAGAGCCTCTGCCAGCGGCGGCTTTTCAACAAAACGCTTGACCGGGAACGGCCCCTGCCCATATCCCTGCTCATGCCCCTCATTGGCTGCATCCATCCCGGCTTCAATATAGCCGTATCCTGTCTCGGGACGCGACGGCAGAATACCGAGCGTTACCAGAAAACCGTTGCCGGCAGCCGCTCCCGCAAAGATCAGCGTGTCACGCAGCGTCTTTTCGTCTTTTATGAAATGATCTGCGGGAAGAACAGCCATAATTCCTGACGGATCACGGGCGGCAATGAGTGCGGCGGCCAGGCCGATGGCCGGGGCGGTATTGCGGGCGGCAGGTTCAGCGATCACATCAATCGGAACCGCGTCGTACATCTGCATCTGGCGCTCGGTTTCGTCCGCCTGCAGGTGGTTGGTGATAATAAGGATCCGCTTCGGGTGGAGCGGCAGCACCCGCTCAACCGTTTTCTGCAACATGCTTCGATCGCCGGTGATCGAAATCAGCTGTTTGGGGCGGGCAGCCCGCGAAAGCGGCCAGAATCTGGTTCCTGACCCACCGGCCAGAATAACAATGTACATCGCTGATCTCCCGTTATTTGTACTGAATCCGATCTATAAAATCTGCTACTTCACGTCCAAGTTGACTGATCGATTCGGTCGTATCAAGAACATCCCACAGCGTCTGACGGAAGTACGCCACTTCCTGTCCGCTGACGCCATCGCGCAACGTGGCTACTACCGATATTTTGAAACGTCCGAGACGCATGAATTTCCCGGTCAGAAGAAGTGTCGAGGCATCCGGTTTCCCGTCACGGGAAATATTTTTATAGGTGCGGTGAGACTTGATATAGCGTTCGATATGCGCTGTCAATTCACCGGGAATCTTTGCATAAAGGAGGTCGCGCTGGCTCATTCCGGTGTCGGGAGAGTCCGAATACAATTCTCGCTTAAGCTCAAAATCCTGGATCACGAGAGACGTGTAGCTGTACATCGGCTTACTGTTGGTAACGACTTCCTCTTCAATAACCGTCGTGGAAGAAGCGGCGCATCCCGCAAAGATCAGCAGCAGGCAGGCAAAGCACAGGAGCAGGAGCGCACGTGAAATGGCACCCGGTTTATTCAACATTCGGATTTTCACAACGATTGTAGTCATCATTAAAGCGGATGATATCGTCTTCACCCAGATATTCTCCACTTTGCACCTCAATGATGACAAGCGGAATTTTCCCCGGATTTTCGAGGCGATGGTTCTGGCCGATCGGGATAAAGGTCGATTCATTGACGTTGACGGTCTGCTGGCTGTCACCGCAGGTTACGAGGGCGGTGCCGGACACCACGATCCAATGTTCACTGCGATGGTGGTGTTTCTGCAGTGACAGGCGCTGGCCTGGCAGAACCTCAATCCGCTTTATTTTATAATTCGTGTTCTCGTCGAGAACGGTATAGGTGCCCCAGGGGCGTTCACCGCGTTCCATTGTTGATCCTTTCAAAGTAAACTAGAGCTCCGAAGCGCCAGATATTCCCGCAGTGCGGCCCGCCATGCCTGGGGGCGGAACCCGGTATCGCCGGTCAATTTGCTGCAATCCAGAGTCGAATAGAGCGGCCGCCTGGCCGGACGATTCAACTCCGTGGTTGTCATAGGAATGACCGATACATTCAATCCGGCATCTTCAAAAATCGCTGTGGCAAAACCGTTCCACGAACAATATTCCGAATTGGCCGCGTGATAGACCCCCCGGCAGCCGCAATCTATCAGGGCAATAACAGCCCGCGCCAGGTCCACGGTCCAGGTTGGCGAACCGATCTGATCATCGACCACGGTCAGCTCATCCTTTTCACTCCCCAGTCGCAGCATGGTTTCAACAAAATTCTTGCCGTGCAGCCCGTAGAGCCACTGCGTCCGTACGATCAGATGCTCGGGACAGAAGGCGGCGTTCATTTCTCCCGCCAGCTTCGATTCGCCGTAGACACTGAGCGGACAGGGAGCGTCATCCTCGACGTACGGCGTTCCCTTGCCCCCGTCAAAGATGTAATCGGTGCTGACCTGCACCAGCAGAGCGCCGAGATCACGGCAGGCCATCGCCAGGTACCCTACCCCTTCGCCGTTGACCGCCATTGCCGTATCGATATTGCTTTCGCAGCCGTCCACATCGGTATAGGCGGCACAATTAATTACCACCTCCGGCTTGAGGGCACCAATAACCTTCAATACCGATTCGGGCGACGTAATGTCGATATCGGCGATGTCTACTCCATGTCCCCTGTCGCCCAGAAGCGCAATCAGGTCGCGCCCCAGCATGCCGTTTGCGCCCACCACCAGGATCAAGCGGCACCCCCGCCATACTGGTTCTGATAATATTCGCGGTACGCACCGGAGGTAACCCCATCCACCCATTCCTGATTGGCAAGATACCAGTCGATCGTCTCGGCGATCCCCTGTTCAAAGGTATACGCGGGACTCCAGCCGAGATCTTCTTTAAGTCGTGTTGCATCAATGGCATAGCGCCGATCGTGGCCGGGGCGATCCTTGACGAAGGCAATCAACGCGCGGCTCTCTCCCCTTGCCCGCCCGAGGCGTTCATCCAGCAGGTCACAGACCAGATTGACGATATCGATATTTTTCCATTCGTTGTTGCCGCCGATATTATAGACGGAACCGGGGATCGCCTTTTGCAGAACAACCTCAATCGCCATGGCGTGATCGCGAACGTGCAGCCAGTCACGGATATTCAAGCCGTCTCCGTATACCGGCAGCGGCTTTTTATATATGATGTTGTGGATCAGGAGCGGGATCAGCTTCTCCGGAAAATGGTAGGGGCCGTAGTTATTGGAACAGCGGGTATTCAGAGTGGGCATGCCGAACGTTTCATGATAGGCGCGCACGAGCAGGTCAGCCCCGGCCTTGCTGGCCGAATACGGGGAATTGGCGGCCAAAGGCGTTTCTTCGGTAAAATAGCCGGTGTCACCCAGACTACCGTAGACTTCATCAGTTGATATCTGCAGAAAGCGGAAATCGGAAACGATGCCGGACTGCCAGTGTTTGCGGCTTTCTTCCAGCAAAACCTGCGTGCCAAGCACGTTGGTGCGGACAAATATTTCCGGTCCGGTGATGGAACGGTCGACGTGAGACTCTGCGGCAAAATGCACCACAGCATCGATCCGCTGATCGGCAAGAAGACGGGCCACCAGGGGGGCATCGCCGATATCCCCTTTGACAAAGCAATAATCCGGATTACCTTCAAGCGCAGTCAGGTTTTTCAGATTGCCGGCATAAGTCAGGCAATCCAGATTGGTGACTCTGCACCCCGGGTTATTGGAGATAAATGAATGAATGAAATTGGAACCGATAAAACCGGCTCCTCCGGTAACAAGGATAGAAGAAGGAGCAAATGTCACAGAAAGGTTCTCCTTTAATGAGTGAAGTGGCTATAGCTTATCATTTTCTTTTTTCAGCTGTTCTGATATGGTAGCGACAGCTTTCAGCAGCCTGATACATTCACAACGGGGGAAAGACAATGACTACCGACACCAAATGCCGTTGCGGCGCCGATCACCACGGGCATCTCTGTATGCTGAAAAGTAACGGGTTGTATGATGAAATCGCGAGAGTAAGCAGTGATCCGAAATTTTATTGCTTCACCTGCGGCGGCGAGGCCAACTGCGCCGAAAACCTGTGCGAACCGGCACCAATCGAGTAGAGAAAAACAGTTCGTAACATACTAACATCCACAACCGCAGTTATGGCAGACTTTCCTGAATTCACCGGAGGGGGCGATGGTTTCGGGCGCAAACGCCACACGCCTGACAGCCGTGCTGATATCTTCCATAATATCCAGACGCTGGCTTACTCCGATAATATGGCCGACGCACTGGTTGCTGTGCCCGTCCTGCGGGGAGGAGATCTTCACCACATTCAGCAGATCGGCATAACTGTTGATCCTGATAACCGTATCACGGTTGCGCACAACGGTGACAAGCACTCCCAAACGCTTCATTTCCCTGATCATTCCAGCCATAAATTCCTGAAACGGCAGACCGTCAAAATCAATATACCAGTCATTTCGAAGGTGTTTCTGCTCATGAATCGTGATGACCATCTGTTTTGATTTTTTACACGCCATTTAGGTTTACTCCGTGCCGCACGTCACAGCACTGCCGGACACTCGGCGTCCCACGCGGAAAACCCGGCTCCGGTAAGATTCAAAAACGAATCGATCCGCTGCCGGTAGAATTCAAGCTGTCCGGCCTCTTCAAGAAGAAAAGAGAGTTCGTCGGCAGAAATCAGATGCCGACGATGCAAAAATCGGTACAGCTCGGATAGCGCCGTCAAATGACGCTCCAGAGAAGCAAGTTCGGGATCCAGCGTATGGGTGATGTACCAGGATCCGGCAAATTTGGTCACGATCCCGGGTTGGGGACGAACTATATTCTGACGACCGAAATCAATCAGATAATCCCGCAAATAGAGGTCGGCACCAAAGGCAAGTTCGGAGGCCTCTTCAGCAGCCATCCCCTGCTGCTGGAGAAACAGATAAAATTGCTTCAAAATCTGCTGGCAACGCCCGTCAACCAGCAGCTCCTCGTCTATGGTATCAAACTCGAAGTCATTATGCTCAAATTCAATTTCAGGATTCTGCGTCATATTTTCAGCGCTCTTTCTTGGTAAGTTACCATCTATCTTCTGCGACTTATTATCCTGTTTATCAGGGTCAAGCAGGATTAAGCTCCAACAATTCTTTGTGAACGAACAGGCCGTTTTTCTGGATCGGGACGTCGTCGAACAGTATTTCACCATCGGCAAGAATACGCACCAGATCCCAGTGCACCGAGGAGCGGTTGCCATTATCACATTCATCGTACGCCTGTCCGGGGGTGAAGTGAATCGAGCCGAAAATTTTTTCATCAAAAAGAATATTGCGCATCGGCTGGCGGATCCCCGGATTGACACCGATTGCAAACTCCCCGATATAGCGGGCTCCTTCGTCGGCATCCAGTATTTTGTTGAGGGCTTTGCTCATGCCACCTTCAGCGGTTGCCTTGATGATTCTACCGTCAGCGAACTCGAACCGGACGCCGTTATACTCCCTCCCCTGATAGATGCTCGGGCAGTTATAGCTGATATGCCCCTGGACGGAGTTTTTGACCGGCGCGGTAAACACTTCGCCATCCGGCATATTGAGGCGGCCATCGCATTTAATACCGGGAAGGCCGTCAATGCTGAAACGGAGGTCAGTATCCGGAGCCAGAATTCGCACCTTTTTTGTGCGGTCGATCAGCTTTTTGAGTTTTTCCTGTTTTTTTGACTCAGCTTTCCAGTCGATACAGCAGGCAGAGAAAAGGTAATCTTCGTATTCGTCCAGGCTCATACGTGCTTCCTGGGCAGATGCGTGGGTCGGATACCTGGTCACGCACCAGCGGGTATGTTTAACGCGCTGATCGACCAGTGGCCTGGTAAGCTTTGAATATGCGACCACGGCATCCTGGCGGGCATTCGCCATGACCATTGAATTATTGCCGGCTGAAATGCCGATATAGACCGTCACGGTTTTGTAAAAATCCAGTTTATGCTGCGGGAAGTGATCAAGCTGCTGTTTATTGGCGTTGTTGAAAAAGCAGCGATCGATTTCCGGCACGGAAAAGTTATACTCAACGTACGTGGCACCGCGACGGAGGCAGAGAGCGTACAGCTCTTTCACCAGCGGCAGCGCCTCCAGACCGGCGGCATTAATAAGCACGACATCGCCCTTTTTCACTCTGGTCGAATAATCAACCAATATTTCTGCAAATTGCCTGATTCTGGGATCGTTCATAAGCACCCTCTATAAATAGTGGAAGAGTTCAATGCATCATCAACCTGGTGACGCCCAGGACAAGGCCGCTTTGCGGACCGGCAAGCAGCTGAACGCCAATCTTGAGAACCGGGGAGATAACATACGAGAACATGTTGGTAAAAAACACCAGCACGATGATAATGACCATCCCGTACGGTTCAATACGGGACCAGGCGGCGGCCTGCCGGTACGGCAGCAATCCAACTAAAACACGACCTCCATCCAGAGGGGGCACCGGAATCATATTGAAGATCGCCAGGAGAAGATTTATGTACACCGAAAAAGCCAGCATCAGAACGACCGGATCTACCAGCATGCCAAGCGGCGAACCGGGGGCGGACGGGGTGCCGAACGCCACCAGGCCACGAAGCATGAACGCCGAAACCGTTGCGAGAATGATGTTGGTAATCGGCCCGGCAGCCGCCACCCAGATCATGTCGCGTTTGGGATTGCGGAGATTTTCAAACACCACCGGTACCGGCTTGGCCCACCCTATGCCGATAAAAAATATCATCAGTGTACCGACAATATCAATGTGTTTAATGGGGTTAAGCGTCAAGCGGCCCATCATACGGGCGGTAGGATCGCCAAAACGCCAGGCGACGTAGCCGTGGGAAACTTCGTGGCAGACAATTGCCAGCATACCGGGCACAAGCATTACCGAAAGCTTGAGAAAGAAACTTTCCATCAGGGGTCCTTTGAACAGAATAAATCTGCACCACTTCTAGCAGAGTGGCCACGTAAAGTCAATTGCAAGGCGGCCTCTAAACGCAGAAAAGGCGGGATTGCTCCCGCCTTTCGTGGTTGTTTGCAGCTTCAGTTTTAATTAAATATCGTAGTACAGCTCAAACTCGAGAGGCACCGGACGCATACGGACGGGATTAACCTCGGCCTCGGTTTTGTACTCGATCCACTTCTCGATGACATCAGGGGTAAATACGTCACCCTTCAGAAGGAATTCATGGTCATCCTTGAGGCATTTCAAAGCTTCCTCAAGAGTGCCCGGAGCGGACGGAATATCTTTGAGTTCTTCCGGTGAAAGGCCGTAGATATCCTTGTCCAGAGGCTGACCCGGATCAATTTTGTTCTCGATAC
>JBAVTM010000233.1:0-5651 GCA_049696195.1 Desulfuromonadaceae bacterium
GGGGGCGGGCTAACCCGCTACTACCTGTCGGGATGGGTCTACAGTCTGCTGGGGCGGGCCTTTCCGTACGGGACCTTTGCCGTCAATATCATCGGCGCCTATCTGATCGGGTTGATCATGGAGCTCGCTCTGCGCAGCACGCTGATTCCCGATGCCCTGCGGCTCGGGTTGACGGTCGGATTTCTCGGCGGCTTGACGACGTTCTCCACCTTCAGCTACGAAACGTTTTCGCTGCTGGAAGATGGTCAGTTTCTGGTGGCTTTTGCCAATATTCTGGCAAGTGTCGCCGTTTGTCTGTTGTTTACCTGGCTGGGGATTTTAACGGTGCGAACGCTGGCATGAGGGTGGTGTTATGACAAAACTGATTGGTGAGCAGGTGTTGATGCGGATCTTTATCGGTGAGAGTGACCGGCACGGGCACAAGCCGCTCTACGAGGCGCTGGTTGAACTGCTGCGGAGCGAGGGGTTTGCCGGGGCGACCGTGCTGCGCGGGGTATGCGGATTCGGGGCCAACCGGGTCTATCATACCCAGAAGCTGCTGGATCTTTCCGCCGACCTGCCGCTTGTGGTTGAGGTGATTGACACCCAGGAGAAGATCGACGCCATCATGCCGCGAATCGACGGTATGATGGGCGGCGGCATGATCACGCTGGAGAAGGCGACGGTTATCCGCTACAGCCCTTCCAACCGATAGGGTTGTCGGGATTTTCAAGTTATATGCTGTCGATGCACATTACGAATAACCGGAGAAGATACACGGATGCAGAATGATGCCAGAATTTTTGTTGCCGGCCACCGCGGCATGGTTGGTTCCGCGATCGTCAGGACGTTGCAGGGGGCCGGGTACGGTAACCTGCTGCTCAGATCCCGATCTGAACTTGATCTCTGTCGCCAGAGCGAGGTTGAATCGTTTTTTCGTGAGCAGCGGCCGGAATACGTTTTTCTTGCCGCTGCCCGGGTCGGCGGCATCATCGCCAACAGCAGTTACAAGGGCGAGTTCATCCATGACAACCTGATGATTCAGGATAACATCATTCACAACTCCTGGATGTCCAGGGTCACGCGTCTCCTGTTCCTCGGCAGTACCTGCATCTATCCCAAATTCGCCCCGCAGCCGATGAAAGAGGAGCACCTGTTGACCGGTCCGCTGGAGCCGACCAACGATGCCTATGCCATTGCAAAAATAGCCGGAATCTGTCAATGCCGCTCGTATAACCAGCAGTACGGCACAAAATATCTATCGGCCATGCCGAATAATCTCTATGGCCCCAACGACAATTTCGATCTTGAAAAATCGCACGTCCTGCCGGCCATGATCCGCAAGTTTCATGAAGCAAAGCAGCGTGGCGATGCATCCGTGACGATCTGGGGAACCGGTACGCCGCTGCGGGAGTTCCTGCATGTCGATGATCTGGCGGAGGCCTGCGTCTTCCTGATGAACCTTGACGATCCCCGCTATGACGCGCTGCTGCATGATCCGGCTGCACCGGCGCTGATCAATGTCGGCTCTGGCCGGGAGATCAGCATCCGTGATCTGGCGCTTCTGGTGCAGGATGTGGTCGGGTTCAGCGGCGAGTTGTCTTTTGATACGGGCAAACCCGATGGGACACCGCGCAAACTGGCCGATTCTTCGCGAATTCACGCCCTTGGATGGCGCCACGCCGTTGAGCTGCGGGACGGAATTGAAGGGGCGTACCGGTGGTTTCTGGAAAACTATCCTTAATACTACCGTTACTCACGCAACGGCGCGACGCCGCAGCGTTTTAAAACCATTAACCCAAATATTTGTTTTAAAGCACTTTCGTTGTCGTTGCGTGAACCGGTTTTTGGATTATTCAAAAGCAGGCTTTCCCCGGTCTTAAGCGTTCACGATATGAACAATATGCTTGCGCTGTCGGTTCGTTTCGTATTATTGTTCAAATTATGAACAATCTGATTGAAAAACCTCTCGATTCATCCCGCTCCCTCCAGCTTCTCTCCGAAATCAGCGGCGAAGAGCCGCTTTCCCAGCGTGAGCTCTCCCGCCGCCTCGGCATCGCTGTCGGCTTGGTGAACTCCTATCTCAAAAACCTGGTTTCCAAAGGGTTTGTACGGGTCAAAAACTTCCCCAGCAACCGTTACGCCTATCTTCTTACGCCGCAAGGGCTGGCCGAAAAAAGCCGGCTCGCCTACCAGCACCTCAGTTATTTCACCAGCCTCTACACGGTGGCGCGGCAGGATTACCTCGATCTGTTCCGCCGCCTGGAGGATGCCGGTGTTCGTGAGGTGACCTTCTGCGGTGTGGATGAAGTGGCGGAAGTCGCCTATTTGTCGTTGAGGGAAACCGGGCTCGAACTGATTGCCGTCATGGACGACGGACGGCAGGGGGAACTGTTTTTCGGCTTGCCGGTTGTGGCATTAGCCGACGGGGTGCGAGATACACGTGCTCCCGTTGTGATTTCTTCCCTGAAGCGGAGGGATGAGCTTGCAGAGGAACTTCATGGTCTGGGTGTGGCGGTCGGAAGGATTTTCGTCGCTGGCGCCACGAGGAACATGTAGTATGAATTCCATTGCGGAATAGTATGCAATCAGATCGGAGTGAAACAATGAAAGTGGTTATTCTTGCAGGCGGTTTCGGCACGCGCATCAGCGAGGAGTCTCATCTCAAGCCAAAGCCCATGATCGAGATCGGCGGGCGTCCGATCCTGTGGCACATCATGAAGCATTATTCACACTATGGGTTTAATGACTTCGTAATCTGCCTCGGGTATAAGGGATATTGCATCAAGGAGTATTTTGCCCATTATTTTCTGCATGAGTCGGATGTTACCTTCGATTTCAGTGACGGGAACCAACGTACCGTCCACAGCCACACCGCGGAACCATGGCGCGTGACGTTAGTCGACACCGGCGCGGAGACCATGACCGGTGGCCGGGTCAAGCGGGTTGCCCCGTATGTGGGTAATGGAACCTTCATGATGACGTATGGCGACGGAGTATCCAATGTAAATATTCAGGAGCTGGTGGCTTTCCATCATAGAAACGGCAGGCAGGCCACCGTGACATCCGTTCAGCCACCCGGCAGATTCGGTGTTCTTGATTTGTCGGAAAACAATCAGGTTCTGGGTTTCCAGGAAAAGCCCAGGGGCGATGGTTCATTGATTAATGGCGGTTTTTTTGTGCTGGAACCGGGTGTGTTAGAACGGATTGACGGCGATGCAACCGTTTTTGAAAAGGAGCCGCTGGAAAGCCTGGCGAAAGATCGCCAACTTGTAGCATACAAGCATGACGGCTTCTGGCAGCCGATGGATACCCTGCGTGACAAGAATCATCTTGAAGAACTTTGGGTGACCGGTAAAGCGCCCTGGAAACAGTGGTGAATTCGCGTTATGACTATAGATTCTGAAAGAGAGCGTCCGGAATATGAATGATACAGCCTTCTGGAAAGGTAAACGGGTTTTCCTGACAGGCCACACCGGTTTTAAAGGGTCGTGGCTCTCTATCTGGCTTCATCTGCTGGGGGCCGAGGTGACAGGATACGCCCTGGATCCTCCCACCGACCCCAGCCTGTTTGAGCTGGCCCGCGTCAGTGAGCTGATGACGTCGGTTATCGCCGATGTTCGCGACCTGGAACGGTTGAAGGCAGAGCTGGCCGCGGCTGCTCCCGACATCGTCATCCATATGGCGGCACAGCCGTTAGTGCGGGATTCGTACAAGATACCGGTGGAAACCTATGCCACCAATGTCATGGGAACCGTCCACCTGCTGGAGGGCGTGCGCGCCTGCCCGTCGGTTCGGGCGGTGGTCAATGTCACTACGGACAAGGTATATGAAAACCGTGAGTGGCCCTGGGGGTATCGTGAAAACGAACCGTTTGGCGGCTATGATCCCTATTCCAACAGCAAAGGGTGCTCCGAACTGGTAACTGCTGCCTACCGGTCATCCTATTTTAACCCGGCAGAGTATGCGCGTCACGGCGTGGCGCTTGCCTCGGCACGTGCCGGCAACGTTATCGGCGGAGGCGATTGGGCCCTGGACAGGTTGGTCCCCGATATTCTGCGTGCCATTCTGGCGGACGAGCCGGTCCGGATCCGCAACCCGCACGCCATCCGGCCTTGGCAGCATGTGCTGGAGCCGCTTTCCGGCTACCTGATGCTTGCCCGAAAACTGTTCACGGATGGTGTCCGGTTTGCCGAAGGGTGGAACTTTGGCCCGTCGGATGACGACGCCCGTTCGGTGGAGTGGATTGTGAAGCGAATGTGCGACCGGTGGGAAGAAGGAGCACGGTACGAGGTGGATGCCGGTGAACATCCCCACGAGGCCCATTATCTGAAACTGGACTGTTCAAAAGCAAGAGCGGCATTGGGGTGGCAGCCCCGCTGGCCGTTGGAGCGTTCCCTCGACAGCATCATCGCCTGGACTCATGCCTATCGGCGGCAGAGTGATCTCAGGGAGGAATGTCTGCGGCAGATCAATGAATATCAGGCGGTTTAGTCCGTTGCAGGACATTCAAATATGCGTGTGAGGCTTTGTATGGGTGACGAGAAGATGAAGGAAAAAGAACTGCGGGAACAGGCTATTCAGGCGGCTGTCAGGTACTACGAGTTCAAGCATGCGGACAGCACGCCATTTGCTGCCGGTGATCGCATTTCGTATGCCGGGAGGGTGTTTGATGAAAAAGAGATCTCCAACCTGATCGATTCTTCCCTGGATTTCTGGCTGACGACCGGCAGATACGCCGAACGGTTTGAGAAAGAATTTGCCGAATTTATCGGGGCGCGGCACTGCTCCCTGACCAATTCCGGCTCTTCGGCCAATCTGCTGGCATTCATGGCGCTGACGTCTCCAAAGCTCGGGGAACGGCGCATTCTTCCCGGCGACGAAGTCATCAGCGTGGCGGCAGGATTCCCCACCACCATTGCGCCGATTATCCAGTACGGTGCGGTGCCGGTTTTTGTGGACGTGACGCTGCCGACCTACAACATCGACGTTACGCAGCTTGATGCGGCGCTGTCACCCCGAACCAGGGCTGTCATGGTGGCCCATACTCTGGGCAACCCCTTTGATCTCTCCGCGGTGAAGAGCTTCTGTGATACGCACAATCTCTGGCTGATAGAGGATAATTGCGATGCGCTGGGGTCGCGCTATCGCCTGAACGGCGTCTGGCGTCATACCGGAACCATCGGCCATATCGGAACGTCAAGCTTCTATCCTCCCCATCACATGACCATGGGGGAGGGGGGCGCGGTCTACACCAATGACACCACCCTAAAACGTCTCGTTGAATCGTTCCGTGACTGGGGGCGTGATTGCTGGTGTCCCTCGGGACGCGACAATACCTGCGGCAACCGTTTTACCCAGCAGTTTGGCGAATTACCCTACGGCTACGACCACAAGTATGTCTATTCCCACTTCGGATACAACCTGAAGGTGACCGACATGCAGGCCGCCATCGGATGCGCCCAACTGGAGAAAGTGCCGGGATTTACCGAGGCCAGAAAGAGAAACTGGCGGCTGCTGCGTGACGGCCTGAAAGGTTTTGAGGAGTATTTCGTTCTGCCGGAGGCCACGGCGGATTCCGACCCGTCATGGTTCGGTTTCCTGCTGACGGTGCGAAAGGGTGCAGGTTTTAGTCGGGAGCAGGTGGTCGCCCACCTGGAACGGAAGGGGAT
>JBAVTM010000234.1:0-3487 GCA_049696195.1 Desulfuromonadaceae bacterium
CAACACACAACTGCCGTCGGCGATGACGTTGACCCCCTTTTCCCGGCAGAGCGCCACCGCATCGGGGTGCTCGGCTCCCGGCTGCATCCAGATGTTCCGAATCCCCTTTTCGACCGCGAGCGGCACAAGTTTCAGCGTAACGGCCGGGGGGGTGATCATGGAGATGCTCACGGCGTTCGCCGGCAGGTCGCCGATCGTCGCTGCGCAGGGTATCCCTTCTATTTCAGTTTCGTTTGGATTGACCGGTATGGCTTTTCTGCCGTTCTGCAGGTAACAGCGCAGCACCTTGTTGCCGTACTTATGGCGGTTGGTGGAGGCGCCGACCACGCCGAATGCGGGTGAAGCGAGAAACTGATCGATCTGCTCCTGGATAGTCATGACCTGCTCCTTTTAGCAAGAAGTTGCTTTCTGCATTTATCCGGCAAAAATAACGTCGGTAACGCACGTATCCGGTTTATCAGGGTTAGGTGAGATGTCTATTCCCTTATCTGCCCATCCCCATAGACGATGAACTTGGTGGTGGTCAGATCCTCCAGCCCCATCGGGCCGAAGGAATGCAGCTTGGTGGTGGAGATGCCGATTTCGGCCCCCAGGCCAAGCTGGCCGCCGTCGGCAAAACGGGTCGAGGCGTTGACCATCACGCAGGAGGAGTTGACCTCGCGGATGAAGCGCTGGGCCCGGCTGTAGTCGCTGGTGATGATCGATTCAGTGTGCAGCGAGCAGTAGCGGTTGATGTGATCGATGGCGGCATCGATATCGTCAACGACCCGGCAGGCGAGGATCAGCTCCAGATATTCGGCATGCCAGTCCGCTTCGGTGGCCGGTTTTGCGCCGGGAGCATAGCCGCAGAAAGCGGCGTCGCCGCGCAGTTCTACTCCCAGTGCGGAGAGCGTGGCGGCTATTCTCGGGATGAACTCGGCGGCCACGTCCCGGTGAATCAGGAGTGTCTCCAGGGCATTGCAGACGCCGGGTCGCTGGGTCTTGCTGTTGATGATGATCTGTTCGGCCTTGTCGAAATCGGCCGACTGATCGACGAAGATGTGGCAGACCCCCTTGTAGTGCTTGATGACCGGTATGCGCGAATTCTCGACGACAAACCGGATCAGGCTTTCACCGCCGCGCGGGATGATCAGATCGATGGACTCCTCCTGCTTGAGCATCTCCAGTACCCCTTCCCGCTCGGTGAACGGGATCAGCGACAGAGCTGCTGCGGGGATGCCCATCTCTCCCAGCACTCCCTGCAGAACTCCGGCAATCGCCAGATTGGAGTTGATCGCCTCGGAGCCACCCCGCAGGATGACGGCATTGCCGGCCTTGAGGCAGAGGGCGGTGGCATCGGCGGTCACATTGGGGCGCGATTCGTAGATGATCCCGATCGTGCCGAGCGGGATGCGCATCTTTCCGACCATCAACTCGTTGGGACGTTTCCACATTCGGGTCACTTCACCGACCGGATCGGGGAGCGCGGCGATCTCCCGCAGGGCGCCGGCAATCCCGTGGATACGATCTTCATCAAGCATCAGCCTGTCGAGCATGGCGGCAGAAAGCCCCTTCTGCTTCCCGGCTTCCAGGTCTGTCCGGTTCTCTGCGATCAGGGTCGGCGCCGCAAGTTCAAGGGCAGCGGCCATTCTCAGCAGCATGTCATTTTTGGCTGACGTTGAGAGGCGCGCCATGGCCAGCGAAGCCTGATGGGCATCCTGCGCTATTTTTACGACCTTTTCTCTAATACTCACGATGTCTGCTCCAGTAGATAAAATAATACAATTGTACAAATCTTACGCAAAAACAGGCCAGTCAGCAAGACAATTGAAAGCGGACGATCAAGCTGCAGAGTAAATCGCGGCATGCCGGTTGACACTCCTGGTGCTCAATGCTAAATAACTCCCATGCAGACAATATTAACAACAGTTGAACGACTCCGGCATGTTCGTATCATCCTCTGCGCGAGCCTGATGCTGCTGGCCGGCTGCACCAGCTACATCCCTCGTGAAGAATTGCACCTCCCCCGGGCCGGAAATCCACTCGAAGATACGATAAAACTGGTAACGATTCCGCTGCCGGTCATTGCTTCAAGTCCGAATGAGGGGGTCACGACCGGTGTCTTGACGGCATTTCTTGCTCATAACCGGCGAGAGGAGGTCACAACCCTGCTGGCTCCACAGGTGAACTACAATCACAACTTCGGAATTACCGCTTCCTTGTACGGCGCTTATTATCCGGTTTCTGAAAGGAACATGGAGTTCAATCTTTCCCGCTCAGACAAGGTTAATCATGACTATGAATTTCGTGTCAGGGATAGTTCGCTGCTCGGCAACAAACTTGAGTTGAACGGGTTTTTCTTCAAACTTGCAGATGGATCTTCGCGCTTCTTCGGTTTTAACGCCAAGAGCCCGCAACAGATGGAAACAAATTACGCCAATGATGAAATCGGCTATAATATTTCCGCCGGATACCAGGTCGGACGGCACTTTCAGGTCACTCTCGGAGACCGTTTCCGTGATGTCGAAATCCGTTCGGGAGCCTTTGGCGGGCTTCCTGACATCAAGGACAGATTTTCTTCGGCAACCGTGCCGGGTATTGATGGTTTTACTACTCATGCCGTACGCATATCGCTCTCCTACAGCACGCTGGATAATCGGGACACGCCGACGTACGGCGGCTACGCCCGGATTTCCTTCGAGCCGACCGTGAAAGCGCTGGGAGGGGCGGGCGATTACCGGCACTACGAGGTTGAAGCCAAGGGGTTTATTCCACTCAGCAATGGCAGATACATCAGCGTATTCCGTCTGATGTACAACCAGACACTCGGTGATGGTGTCCCTTTTCTGGAACAGAGTATCCTGGGGGGGGAGAGTACCCTGCGCGGCTATGGCCGCAATCGCTTTATCGACAACAGCTTTCTGCTTTGCAATCTTGAGGAGCGCATCAGGCTCTTCCGCTGGGAAGTATTCGGCGTGACGGCGGACTGGGAAGTGGCGCCGTTTATCGATCTGGGCGGAGTGATGGAGTCTCTGGACAAGGCAAACGGAGCCAACTTCGAGTTCAACCCCGGCATCGGCTTCCGGGCGATTGTACGCCCGAATATTGTCGGCAGGGTGGATGTGGGGGTCGGCAAGGATGGTCCGGCGGTGTTTGTCGGGCTGGGGTATCCGTTTTAAGCGAAAAAGCTCTGTGACATCGCCTATCTTGCCCGCTTGTCCGGGCGCTCGATTTCGAACTTGTCCAGACGGTACTGCAGGGTCTTGTAACTCATCCCCAGAAGCGGTGCGGCCTTGCCGATGACCCATTCGGCCCGCTCCATCGCCTTGACGATCAACCCCTTTTCCAGCGCCTCGAAATCGATCCCCTCTGCCGGATGGTCGAAATGGAGACCTCCCGCGAGTGAACCGGAGGAGGTGATCTCGGTCGGAAGGTCGTCCGGTTCGATATAGTTGCTTTCGGCCATCAGGACCGAGCGCTCGATTACCGACTCCAGCTGCCGGACATT
>JBAVTM010000235.1:0-3264 GCA_049696195.1 Desulfuromonadaceae bacterium
GATTGGCATTGTAAGAATGCCAACCCCAGCGGCTTGCGCCCTCAAAATCCAGTTTCCATGATCCATCCGGCCTGATGGTAATTTCCGCCGGCGCATGCATGATGGTATCGAGCTTGGCAAAGGGAGATGAGGTAACAACGTCCGGATGGGCGTATGGGACATCGGTGAAAGCCACCTTACGGTATTTCCCGGGGATCGTCATGGCCTTGACACGGTTCAACAATCCGCGCCGGCCATCCTCAACGCATTCATAAGCGAACTTTTGATACGCTCCCAGTCCCTCGGCCTCAATAACCTCTTCAACCAATTCACGGATCATATGGCAACCGGCGATGCGCGTGCGCTCATCGAGAATCCAGTACTTGGGGGTACGCGTCGAACGCTGGCTTTCGTGCAACCAGTCACGCAGTGGTACATCTTTGACACCGGTCTTTCGACAGGTAATCTGGTAGCCGTCACCAAAACGTGTCGCCTGCCCGGTGGACATAGAACCAGGGGAGACCGAGCCGGTGTCGATGACATGGGTTACCCCGCCAACCCAACCGACCAGCTCCTCTTTCCAGAAAATCGGCACAATGGTGGCGATATCGCAAGGATGAACGTTGCCGATGGAGCAGTCATTATTCGTGAACATGTCACCGGGGTTGATCCCAGGGTTGTCTTCCCAATTGTTTTCGATCATGTACTTGATCGCGGCGCCCATTGTGCCTACATGAATGATAATGCCTGTCGAGGTCAGGACGCAGTCTCCTGCCGCATTGTAAAGAGTGAAACAGAGCTCCCCTTCTTGCTCCACGATCGGTGACGCCGCAATTTTTTTCGCGGTTTCACGCGAATGGACCAAGCCGCCCCGGAGTTTGGAAAATAGTTTTTCATAGCGGATCGGATCATTTTCCTTTAAGTCCAGCGTTGCAATACCGTTGTACTTGCCGGTTTGTTTGGTTCGAAGCAGTACCGCATCGCGATGTTCTTTAAGGGTCAGACCACTTGCGAGCAGACTCTTTCTTTCCGTTGTGTCGGCACTGGAATCTGGAACCAGGTTCAACGCTGGAAAGGATTGGGGTTCTGTTATTGTTTTCAGATTATCTTTTTTCATCGCACTTCCTCCGATGTTTGTTTGGACATTATTGAGGCGGAGCAGACGGTAAACAGCCAGGTACGTTGAAAAAACATCTGGCACTGCAATATTTTGCCGTCCGGAACGCACTTTCGACCGACGTAACTCTTCTACTTAACGTTTTACGACCTCCAGTTTGGGGACTTCTTTAAGATGGAACAGGCTGTGTGCATCGAGGTATGTTTCAAATCCGTCCGGTACCACAAAGGTTGTCATAGACGATTCGATGATGGCCGGTCCAACGATGTGATTGCCTGCTTTGAGCTTCTCCATCTGATAGATATTTGCATGCAACCAGTTGTTATGGCGGAAGAAGGGGCGATGTCCTATGAGGGCTTCCTCCGGCGGGATCGGACCACTCATCGGCTCTTCCGGCAGCGTCGGTTTTTGGGTCGTGACAACACCGCGCAAAATCGCTCCCGTTACGCCGAAGCCAAGTTCTGGTGAACGGGCTGAACTGGCGTAGACTCGAGCGTACGTCTCGTCGAAGGCCACAACCAGTTTTTCCCAATCCTCTGCTGTTGCGGCGCTGGTAATAGGAGAATTGATTTCAAGATCGTTGAGCTGCCCCATGTACTGCATGCGGTATCCCGGCTGCAGCATGACATCCTCGGGTTTGTAGCCGTTGATGACAAATTCTTCGATAACCTTCTCAGCCAGGCCGGACCACGCATCCTGCAGCGTCTTGGCGGCTTCCTCCTTCTGGGCGTCAGTGGCATTTGAAGGTATGGCGATGTCCACGCTCTTGTCGTATCGGTACTCAAATTCGGCACACGCACAGCCGAAGGCTGAAAAACCGGCTGCCCAGGCAGGAACTACGACGTCCTTGAAGCGCAAGCCTTCCGTATATCCGTAGGTGTGAACCGGACCTGCACCACCGTAGGAGAAACAGACAAAGTCGGTGGGGTTGTACCCCTTGGCGCTTATGGTTGCGCGCAAATATTCGCGCAACTGCTGATCGAGCAGTTCAATGACCCCCGCTGCCGCCTCTTCAACGGAGAGACCGAGCGGATCGGCAATTTGAACCTTTATGGCCTGATGTGCCCGCTCAACATCTAGTTTGATAGCGCCACCAAGAAAGTTCTCAGGATTCAGATAACCCAGAACCACGTGGCAATCGGACACGGAGACTGTATCCAGGCCGCTCTCCGGCCAGCACATTCCTACCCGATAACCGGCGCTGTCGGGGCCGAGTTTGATGGCGCCGGTGTACGGGTCGAGGCGGACGAAACTGCCCGCGCCGGCACCTACGGTATCCATGGCGACCAACGGCAGGGAGAGGACAAGCCGTGCCATGTCCGGATCCGATTGAATGGCAAATTTCCCCTTGGTGATTATAGCCATGTCGAAACTGGTGCCGCCGATGTCGCTACAGGCGATATTGTCATAGCCCAGAAGCCCGCCAAGGAACTTGGAGCCGATGACCCCGCCAATCGGGCCGGAAACGATAGTGCGCGCCAGCTCTTTGGCTTTCCAGCTGATGGTGCCGCCGTGGGTTGCCATCACCCGCAGGTCGAACTTGGCGCCATGCTTCTTGAAACGGTCACTAACCTTCTTGAGCGTCGCACGTGACGGTTCGGCGGCATAGGCTTCGAGAATCGTAGTATTGGTACGGTGACTTTCCTTGCGCGACGGATAGTAGTCAAAAGTGGCAAACACCGGAATTTCCAGCCCCTCATCCTTGATCACCTCAAGACAGATGTCGCGCACGCGCTGCTCGTTGGTGCCGTTCTTGTGGGATTGCAGAAGGCTGATGACGATAGCCTTGGAACCCGCCTCGATCAGTTCGCGTGCTGCCGTCCTGACCTCGTCCTCGCGCAACGGAATGACGATTTGCCCCTGGACATCGGTACGCTCGACCACACCGCGGGTGCGATGCAGGGGAACCAACGGCTCGTCGTAGCGGTGAGTGTTGAGGTGGATGCGATCCTCAAGAGCATATCCGAGGTAGGATTGGCAGGCCCTTCCCATGGAGTGGATATCTTCGAACCCACGGTTGGTGATGAGCCCGACATCCAGCCCTTTGCGCTGGACGACGCGGTTGAGCATGGCGGTGCCGGAATAGACACAGGTGTCCAGTTCCGGATAGACTGCATCAACCTCACGTCCCCACTGGGCCAGGGCGTCTACGGACGACTCATAAATTG
>JBAVTM010000236.1:0-3749 GCA_049696195.1 Desulfuromonadaceae bacterium
TAATTTCATCCCCTCTCCCTGAGGGAGAGGGTCAGGGTGAGGGGGAAATGTCGATTGTATATGACTCCGCTCTCCCCCTCATCCGGCCTTCGGCCACCTTCTCCCTCAGGGAGAAGGGATTAGCGGGAGATCAGTGCTAATCAGAAATGATTAAAAGCAAAAAAGCAGTAAACCAAAAAGGTTAATGAAGCTCTGTTTGAACATTTCTGCCTTTATCCGTGTTCATCCCATGTATCCGTGGTTAAAAAGCCTTTCGTTGCGTCGTAGCGTCGTTGCGTGAGTAATGTATTTAAGTTTATTTGAACGCCGCCACCTGTGCCTGATACATCGTGACCGGCACAAAGCGCACGGCGAACTCTGTAGAGCACCTGACGCACGCCGCAAAGAACGGCTTGCCGCTTCTCCCTTTTTCAAACGGCAGGTCCTGTTTGTGACTGCAGTAGGGACACGTGGCGGCAACCACGGTCTGCGCGATCTTAACCGGCTTTATCTCGGTTGATGCCTTTGCCGGGGAGGTTTTTTTCGGTGCGCTCTGCGGAAGGGTGGTAACCAGAGGCTGCTCTTCGGAAAATTCCGGTGCTGAAGGGGTCGTTTTTTTCATGACTGTACGCTCCTTTTTGGTCGAAGTTGTTATCGGAAGAAAATCGTCTTCAACATGCTCAATTGCGGCGGCCTGAGGGGGCACGATACCCTTCATCGCCTTCTTCCAAATCAGCGGCATCGATGTTTTGGAGTAGTGCAGCGGTCTGACCCCCTTCATTCGTGCCGCGCCATTTTCCACCAGATAGAACTTGTCGCGGTATGACACCAGCGTCTGGATGCCGATTTCAGCCACCTTGAAACCGGAGCATATTTTGTTGTCGAGCCAGAATGTGATTGCCTCTTCCATCGACCGCCCCCCTTTATCTTGTGAATCTGTAACAGTTACCAGAATTGAGCATGCTTACCAATAAAAATAATGAATATTATGCGAATGAATTGTGATATTTTTGCAAACGACGCCGCGTTCGGCTGCTGCTGCAGTAATTCGTACCACAATTCTGAAAGATTGGAATACTCAATGACCGAAACAAACCACCGTACCGTATATCGTAAAGAGTACACGGCACCCGACTACAGTGTCGACGGTATCGACCTCCGTTTTGAACTCGGCGAAGAATCGACCGTCGTCACCTCCCGACTTGCATTGCAGAGGGCGTATGGCGCTTCAGAGGGGATGCGTCCGCTCGTTCTGTACGGCAAGCGCCTTGCCCTGCGGGAACTGAAACTCGACGGCATGCCGCTCGATCCGGATCGTTACCGCGTCACCGATGATCTGCTGACCATACACGACGTTCCCAAAATGTTTACCCTGGAAGTAACGACCGAGATTCGCCCGCAGGATAACACCTCGCTGGAGGGGCTCTATCGATCCAACGGGATGTTTTGCACCCAGTGCGAGGCTGAGGGGTTCCGCGCCATCACCTACTATCCGGACCGTCCCGATGTCCTGACGCTCTTCACGACGACGATCATCGCCGATCGGGAGCGCTGTCCGATCCTGCTCTCCAACGGCAACCTCCGGGAGCGGGGCGACCTGCCTGACGGCCGCCACTTCGCCACCTGGCACGATCCGTTCAGAAAACCGAGCTACCTGTTCGCGCTGGTGGCGGGCGATCTGGTCTGCATCGAGGACAATTTCTCCACCTGCTCCGGGAGGGATGTGGCGCTGCAGATCTACGTTCACGAGCAGAACCGGAACAAGTGCGGCCATGCGATGCGCTCCCTCAAAAAGGCGATGAGCTGGGACGAAGAGGTCTACGGCCGGGAGTATGACCTCGACTGCTACATGATCGTGGCGGTCGACGATTTCAATATGGGAGCGATGGAAAACAAGGGGCTCAACGTCTTCAATTCCCGCTATGTCCTTGCCAGCCCGGAGACCGCTACCGACGATGACTACCGTGCCATCGAGGAGGTGATCGGCCACGAGTATTTCCATAACTGGAGCGGCAACCGGGTTACCTGCCGCGACTGGTTCCAGCTCTCCCTGAAGGAGGGGCTGACCGTCTTTCGCGACCAGGAGTTTTCGGCCGACATGCAGTCGCGGGGGGTGAAGCGGATCGAAGACGTGCGCAATCTGCGGACATCCCAGTTTGCCGAGGATGGCGGGCCGATGGCTCATCCGGTGCGCCCGGACTCATACATCGAAATCAATAATTTCTACACGGCGACCGTCTACAGCAAGGGGGCCGAACTCGTCCGGATGCAGCACACGATGCTCGGGAAGGAGCTGTTCCGGCGCGGGATGGATCTCTATTTCGCACGCTTTGACGGCCAGGCGGTCACGGTTGACGACTTCGTCTGGAGCATGGCCGAAGCGGGGGAGCTGGATCTCGATCAGTTCGCCCTCTGGTACAGCCAGGCCGGTACTCCTCTGCTCGGCGTTCGCGGCTCCTATGACGCCGCCGAAAAAACCTTTACGCTGACCGTCAGCCAGAGCTGCCCGGCGACCCCCGGCCAGCCGCACAAACGGGCGCTGCATATCCCGCTGGCGCTCGGCCTCCTCGGCCCGGACGGGGCAGAGCTGCCGCTGATGCTGAGCGGCGCAGCCGACCGGACAGCCACCACGCGAATCCTGCATCTGCGTAATCCCGAGGAGACCTTCCGCTTCACCGGTCTGGATGAAGAGCCGGTTCCGGCGCTGCTGCGCGGCTTCTCGGCGCCGGTCAAGCTCGACTATCCCTACAGCCATGAGCAGCTGGCCCTGCTGATGGCCCATGAACCGGACCCTTTCTGCCGTTGGGAGGCGGGGCAGCGGATGGCGGTGCAGGTCATTCTCGGGCTGATCGCCGACCGGCAGAAGGGTGGGGAGCCGGCTCTCGATCCAGCTTTTGCCGCCGCCTTTCGCGCGACACTCACGAGCGGCCACCCGGATCGCGCCTTTCTGGCCGAGATGCTGACATTGCCCGCCGAAAAGTACCTCGCCGAACTCGTGCCGGTGGTCGATCCGACGGCCATTCACGAGGCCCGCCAGTTCGTCATCCGCACCCTGGCGGCGCGCTTCGGCGACGACTTCCTGGCGGTACGCGCACACAGCCTGAGTGAACAGCCGTACGCCCCTGACGACGGCCGTTCCGGTGCCCGGCGTCTGGCCAACGTCTGCCTGGGGTATCTGGCCGGCGGCGGGCAGGGCGGGATCGAGCTCTGCCTGCACCAGTACCGGAGTGCCGATAACATGACCGATGCCATCGGCGCGCTGACGCCGCTCGCCTCGTGCGATTGTCCGGAGCGGCGGGAAACCCTTGATGATTTCTACCGCCGCTGGCAGGGAGACCGCCTGGTGGTCGACAAATGGTTCTCGCTTCAGGCCGCCTCCAGACTTCCCGGGACGCTGGACGAGCTCAAGGCTTTACTGCTTCACCCGGCCTTCGAGCTGACCAACCCCAACCGGTTCCGCTCGCTGGTCGGTGTGTTCAGCCAGGCGAATCAGGTGCGCTTTCACGCTCCGGACGGCTCCGGATACCGGTTTCTGGTCGATCAGCTGCTGCGGCTGATCCCGGTCAATCCGCAGGTCTCCGCCCGGCTGCTGGCCCCGCTGACCACCTGGCGGCGTTTTGAAGAGCCGCTGCGCGATCAGATGCAGCAGCAGCTGCAGCGGATCCTGGCTGTTGCCGATCTGCCGCGCGACGTCTATGAAGTGGTGACCAAGAGTCTGGAGGGTGATCAGCAATGAAGTCGTATCGCAAGGAATTATGGTTCGAGACCAG